>JBAXSA010000143.1:0-7199 GCA_037130945.1 Pseudomonadota bacterium
TCGTGCGCGATAAAAACCACCTTCCAAGCCACGAACCTAGATGGATACAGGGTTCTTGGCTATATAACGGTCTTCTTATGGACATCTTTCTTATTGTAACTAATTGAACTTAAACAATTATTCTTTTAACCCAACTGAATCAGTGCCCACTTCTTAGCCCATATCCCAAAGGGAGAGGGTTTTCAGGATCCCCGGCGTAAATCCCCACAAAGGTGGGGAACACCGGTCGACCACCCGGTGATCCAAAGGGCCAACACTCCTCAATCCCAGGGCAACGCCCTGGGATTTCACAACCACCTAAATTTTTAGAGGCGCCACTTGAATGTCTAAAGCAAATCATTTGACCATCAATGCCAAACTGATGGCGATTGCGCTGCTGGCCCTGCTCAGCCTGGCAGTGGTTGGCGGATACCTCATCACGCGAATGGAAGAGGTTTATAACGCCGTCAACTACGGTAATGTGAATAGCGTCCCAAGTCTGAAGAAACTCTCTCAGGTTCTGGACGACGGCAAGGAATACTATGCCTTGGTTATCAGGCATATACTCAATACCGATGCAACGGCCATGAGTGATTTGGAGCAGAATCTGAAACAGGCATTGAAAAATGCTAACCGGGGCCTTGCCGATTATGAAAAACTGCTATCCGACAATACCGACAAGCTGAAACTAGCAGCCGACAATGATTCCCTGGCCACGTTGACCCAGGTGATTGAGGAGGTACTGCCTCTTTCGCGGGCAAACAAGAATGACCAGGCCCGGGAGATCCTGAACGCCAAGGGAACGCCAGCAATCGTAGCGTTTCAAAATATCCTGAATGATCATCTGAACTACAACAAGAAGCTGGCCGAAGAAAGCAGCCATCAGGGAGAAGAGAGCTATCAAACCGCACGATGGAGGGGCATGGCCGCTATTGTCATTCTGGGAATCCTCCTGTCTGCGGTCATCATGCTGATCAGCCGATCCGTCATCGGATCGATGAATCATTCCCCGGCCGATGACAACCTCATGGCCGAAGGGGATCAAGTCACCACCCCAAAAACCCATCATCTGGAAAACGCCCTAAAAAAGTTTTTACTGATGGCCTTGCTGGTTCTATCCAGCGTGGCGGGGCTTGGAGGCTATCTCGTCATCAAGATGGGGCAGGTGTATACCGCCGCCAACTACGCCAATGTGAATAGTGCTCCCAGTTTAACCCTGCTATCCCAGGTTCAGGACTACACGAATGATTACTATGAATACGTCCTGAGGCATGTTCTTAGTACCGATGCGGCGGTCATGAGCGATGTGGAGCAGAAGCTGAACCAATCCTTGAAGAATGTGCGCAAGGGACTTAACGATTACGAAGCGCTGCTATCCGACTATACGGACAAGATGAAACTACTCGCGGATCAGAATACCCTGGCCGATGTGATTCAGGCGGTTGACAAGACTTTGCCCCTTTCACGAGAAAACAAGAATGACGAAGCTCGTGACATGATGACCAAAAAGGCCGTACCGGCGCTGGATCAGTTTAGAAAGGCATTAAACGATCATCTGAATTACAATATGAAGCTGGCTGACGCGGGCAGCCGGGAGGGCGAGGAGTTTTATCAAACCACGCGCTGGAGGGGCATGCTTCTCATTGGTATCCTGGGCGTCCTCCTGTTTGCGACCATTCTGATGATCAGCCGATCCATCACAAAACCGGTGAGTGATGCCTCCGCCGTTGCCGAGAACATGAGCAAAAACCGGAATGTGTTCGTTATCATCATTCCGGCGGTGCTATGGGTGACGGGTATTTCGGCCTATTTTGCCTTGGTCACCGATCAGAACCTCGTTCAGGGTGCCAAGCAGCGCGAATTGCGCACAACGGCCACTCTCATTCAAAACAATATCCAGGAGCAAGCCAACAAGGCGGCGGCCAGGGCGTCCCTGGTAGTCAGTTTGCCTTCCATCAAGGAGGCCTTTCGCAAGGGCGACCACGATGAGCTTGTCAAGAGACTGGTTCCGGCATTTTTGCTTCAGAGGAGCCGCTATGGCATACAGGAAGGACAATTTCACTACCCGCCTGCCACCTCTTTTCTGAGTCTTTTCAAGGTGGATGCCGGACATGGCGAAGATCAGAGCAGCTTTCGCGACATGGTGGTTAAAACCAACCGTGACCAGGAATCTCAGAAAGGCATTGAGATCGGGCGAGAAGGCATCAGCATTCGCGGGGTTGATCTGGTCAGGGACGCCGACGGTATTATCGGCAGTTTTGAAGTGGGCCTGTCGTTCTCAACCGTTCTGGAAAATATAAAACAGAATAGCGGTTTCGAGGCGAGCGTGTTCGTGGAAGATGAGATCATGTCACGGGTGGCCACCCTGTTACCCAAACCCGATGCCGAACAGGTTGTCGGTGGATTTAGAAACGTGGAATCCACGGACTGGAATATCATGAAATTGCTGGTAACACCGGATATTATTACACGCGTCAATGATGTCACTGTGTTTATGAAAACCGTGAATGGCATGGATTATGGTCTGGTTTTGGTGCCGCTGCTGGACTATAACGGCAGTCAGATTGGATCGATAGTGGCCGCCCGCAATTTCGAGGGATACCAGACCCAGATGACGGCAGCACTGGTGCGCGCCATCGCCTTTTCAATCTTGCAGGCACTGGTACTGTCGGGAATCATGATCGTCATGATCAATGTCACCTTGGTGCGACCCGCCGCCGCCCAGGAGTCGAAATGATGCGGCGAATTCTGATTTCTATCATTCTGCTTCTGGTATCTCAGGGTGTGCTGCCTGCGGATGAGGCCAACAGCCCCAGCAATGTGACTCTGGATAATCAGGCCTTGAAAGTGGAATCAATCAAGCCGTCCACCAAGGCTTTCAATCGCCTTGCCTTGAATATCATCATATCCGGCACGGGCAGAGGCACGGTCACAAGCCATCCGGAGAGATTCCCCCCATGCGATTCCGACTATATTGCCAAATTTCACATAGGTGATTCCGTAGCGCTGATCGCCACCCCCTCGCCGGGTTCTCTCTTCACAGGCTGGAACGGCGACTGCTCTGGCAGCGGCGATTGTATGGTGCGCATGACGAAGGCGAAGAACGTGAACGCGAATTTTATGCTCGCCAAGGCGAACCAAACCATCGACGCGATTATTCTTAAGCCTGCCACTTTGACGATGGGTGGCAGTACCACGGCTAGCGCCACCGCAAGCTCGGGTTTGCCCGTGAGCAACTCGGACAAATTGCCTGAGAATGCCCCTCGTCCAATTAGAATTGGCATCGCGGTTTCCGTGAATGAAATCACAAAAATCAGCGATCAGACCGGCACCTTTGAGGGCAATCTGGATTTGCGATTGCGCTGGAACGATCCGAATATGATCTTTGACGCCCGGAAAATGGGCGCAAACCGGCTGACGTTTGCCCAGGAGGCGGCTACCAAAAAATTGGCGGGTATCTGGAATCCGGCCATCACCCTGGCAAACGGAAAAGTGCAGGTTTTGGAGCAAGGCATGTTCATTTATGCCGATGGAACCGTGATTCATATCCAGCGCCTGCAAGGCACTTTTGACGCAAAATACAATCTGGCGGCCTTCCCGTTTGATACCCAGTCGCTGCCCATTCGCCTGGTGTCAAGAAAGTACAACATGGATCAAGTCTCGCTGACTCAAGATCAGGTCGATATCAATAAATCTGGGCTGCGTCAAGGGATAAGCCTCTCGGCTTGGAAACCGAAACGGATTGAATTTACAACCTCGCGCACCCGTGGCTGGAATGGCGAATATTTTTCGGAAATGGAGGCCAGAATTCTGGTTTCCCGGATACCACAATCCTACCTATTCGCAATATTCATACCCTTGCTGCTCATTATGCTGATTCCCACGCTCATGACGCTCTATACAAAAGCCGACATTGCGCCACGGCTGACTGCCTGGTCGGCTTCCATTTTATCCCTGGTGGCCCTGAGTTTTACTTTCTCGACACGCTACTCGGCCCTGGACTCGGATAGCTTTGTCGTGCAACTGGTCACGATTGGATTTGGCTACCAGATGTTCATGATCCTGTTTACCATCACGCTTCTTAGTCCGCAAGTCGCCGATCGGTTTTCAAACAAGTTTATCGTTCCGGAAGTGCTGGGTTATTTGCGCTGGACAATACCGCCGGCACTGATAGGACTGATTCTGACGCAAGCCCTGTTGACGGCGCTGTCTTGAGCTTTCTGTATGATGCGAGAAAAATTGACCATCAATCGGTTGATCCATGGTCACTCCTGGTGTCCTCGCCGCTCACCCCGCCCTCGGCGGTGATCACCTCGACCGGTCGCAACACATGGCCTTCGCGGTGATAGCCTTGGCGTACCTTGACCAGGATGCTGCCGGCCTCCGTGGCCTCGGGGGTCGTGCGGGTTTCGACCACCTTGCACAACCCCACGACCGCCTTTCCCGCCGGTAACTCAATCGGCTCAACACCCCGTTCGGACAGAAGACGCAGCAACTTACGCTGGAGCGCCTCGAAGCTCTTGAGCGCACGGCGCGTAGTTTTGTCGAATTCCTGCTGTTTTTGTTCGAGATTACGAAAGACGTTCTCGAACCCGTCCTGCACCTCCAGGATTTCCAGGAAAAGGGCATTTTCGCGTTCGCGGCAAGCTTTTTCGCGTTCCTTGCCCGCCTGGCCAGAACGGATAATCTGTTGCTGAAACGCGATCAGCTTGGCCTCGAGCCGCCGCTTTGCGCCTTCCATCGGGGGGCTGGCCCTTAGCGCTCCGTGAAGGGGTCGAGTAAGGGGAAAATGGCCTCTCTGGCGGAGATCTCGGGGATGGGCAGCCCGGCGAGCAGGGACTCGATATCGAGACGATACCGAAATTCGGCGATCACCCGGGTCAGCGGATCGAACAGGATGCGTTGTGCTAGGGCGATTTTCTTGGCGTCGTGCCGCCTAGCTCGCATCGCTAGGGTCACCTCACGCAGGATGTCGCTTTGGGACGCCGATACAGGGATTGGCAAGACAAGGAATGGGTTTTCCATCGTGCTTTTCAACTCTCACTTTTCACTTTTCACTTCTCACTTCTCAAGACGCTTGATCGCAGCACCGATGGCGACATTGAGCGGATGAGCGGGATCCACCTGCCGCGTATGAAAGAGCATATCCCGAAGCTCCGCCAGTTGGACTTGTGGTGCATCACCCGATGCACTGACATCCTCAAACCAATGACTCAGCACCGAGAAGAAACGCTCGGCCAGTTCCTTGTTACGGCGGTAGCGTCCGATGACGGCTACCGCAGCGCTCAGCTTGCCCTTGTGCAGCGCCTTGTAGAGCTGATCGAGTTGTTGGCCGTGATCCAGCTGGGCATGGGTGTCCTTGACCATGTAGCAGTCCGGGCACAGGGCCGCAGCCTGATCCACGAAGCGCTTGTAGACCGCCTGGGCAATCCCCTGGTTGGCGAGAAAGATCGCCTTTTGACACAACAGGCTTGCCGTCGCCTCGCGAAATCCGGTGTCCTCGAACTGCCGCGCCAGCCACTCCATGGCATCGGCCAAACCGATGCGTTCCCGGAATGGGCGCTCACCCAAGGCGATATCGATCAGTTCCTTGCGATAATGCGGAAAATCGACGAGTAGTGGCAACGCCTCCATGAGATAGACCTTGCCCTTGGTGTTTCCCGCCAAGGCCAGATCGATGCCGCAGAGCCACGCCACCCGCTGCCGGCAATAGCGCCCCAGCTTGTCGTCGGGTACAGCCTTCGGCAACTCGGCCAAGGCCTTGTCCAGTGCGCCTTCCTCGGCGAGCAGCAGGCTGTGACCACTGGCAGAGAAATAAACCGCCGCCGAGAAAATCGACTCGTCCCAAGTGTCTCGGCCACGCCACGCCTCGATGCGTTCGAGAACCGTACCCGATAGCCCGAATTCGGCGGCAAACGCCGGCGTACAGGGCCACACACCCGCCTCGCACGGCAAGGCCCAGTGGGCCAGCGCTTCAATGACCTGCTTTTCCGTTCGGTAATGGCGCTGCAGACCCTTGTCCAGCCGTCCTTCCCGATCATGGCGCTCGATCAGTTGATCCAGCTCTTGTTGCAGTGCCCCGCGCAATGCGTCCAGGGGGATCGGGGCCGAGCCCTTCCCCCGCATCACGAGCCGCTCCAGTAGCGAGGTGTTGTGGATCGCCGTCAACCACAGGGTGATGGCGGTTCGTAGTTGTTCAATATCCTCTTCCGCCAGTTGTAGTAACAACCGCGCATAGAGTCCGAGTTCGGACAGGGAGAGCCGTCGCGGTAGCGGCAAAAGCAGTCGCGCCGCCTCCGGGTATCTGCCCTGTTGCCAGAGGGTATCCGCCGAATACAGCTTGAAGTAGGCAAGAAGGGGCGCAAGCGCCACCTCGTCCTTCAGCCAGGGCAAGAGTCGATCATAGAGATCGGCATAGGCACTCACCGCAGGATCGCAGGCCTCGCGATAGGCCAGCGGAAGCAGCGCCATGATCTGAGGCCGCAACGCTGGAGGCGCGGGTGACAGATCAAGCCATTGGCTTAGGGCATCGAGAATGGCCCCGCGAGCGGCTTTGGCATAACCCAGATGGTAGCAGGCGCTCGCGCCAAGGGGAGGATGATGACGCCCCCAGGCTCGCGCCTCGTCGTGGCGTTCCAGACGGACGAGGGCGATGAGTTTTTTTTCTCCAAGAGCCTGTTGCTCGGTATCGGACAGCCCCGGCTCGGTCAACGTTTGTTCGTAGATGGCCAGACGGGCCTCCCAATCCTCCTCGCGTTCGGCGTGGGCGATGGTCGCGACGATGGCATTGCGACCCATCTGCTGCCGCAACTGCTCGATCTTCTCGGGCAACCAATCCTCGGGAGAGTCTTTCCGGACGGGGAGTGCGGCCTGCGCCTGCTCGAATTGCTCAAGCGCCTCCGCGAGTTTGCCCTTCTTTTCCAGCTTTCGTCCCTTCTTCACGGCCTCCTTGGCATTTTGTACGAGGATACCGACCTCGCATTGTCGCAGCTTGGCGGCGATGTCCTCGCTCGGTCGCAAACGTTGGGCAATCTCCAGCTCGCGTTTCGCCAAGGGAAAAGTGCCGCGTTCAAAGAAACGCTCCCCCTTGCTGAGGGCCAGTTCGTAATCGGATGGCTCAGGCATTTTTGTTATCTTTATCTTTAATCTTTGATCTTTACCGTCGATCAGTGAGTGGAACCCAGGCGGACGCCCCCGGCTCGGGTGGCCTACCGCCGTTG
>JBAXSA010000144.1:0-7189 GCA_037130945.1 Pseudomonadota bacterium
CAGGTATTTGAACACCACGTCATAGATGGGATTGGCGATGCGCATGGTCACCTCGTATTAGACCTGTCTGGGAATATCCCAATTATAGCGAAACCCAGGAGCCTGTCTGGCTTGGGGCGAGCGGTGTTTTGCCTCGTTTGAGCGCGAAGTCAGACAGGCGATACAGAGAAAATCCTCAGAGGCCCTGCCGGCGAGCCGCTTCGGGCGCGGTGTCGGCCAGCATGTTCTCCAGCCGCTGGATATCTAGCCACTGGATATGCCGCCGGTCTACTGCCAATAAGGATTCCTCTTGAAAACGGCTGAACAGCCGGCTAACCGTCTCTACCGCTAGCCCAAGGTAACTCGCGATATCGTGCCGTGACATGCTCAGATGAAAATTCTGACTGGCCAGACCCCGCACCCGCAACCTTTGCGACAGATCGAGCAAAAACGCCGCAAGCCTTTCCTCGGCGCTGCGCTTGCCAAACAATGCCAGCATCTCGAACTCGTGCCGGATCTCACGGCTCATGAGGAGATAGATTTGGTGCTGCAGGGCGGGAATATCCGCAGCCAGATCCTCCAGTGGCTTGAAGGGCACTTCGCAAACAACGGCGGTCTCCAGGGTCTGGGCCGAGAAACGATGGGCCTTTTGCTCAAGGGCCTCCAGCCCCAAAAACTCGCCAGCGATATGAAATCCCAACACCTGTTCACTGCCTTCGTCGTTGGTCACATAGTTTTTTACCCAGCCGCTCTTGATAAAAAAGATCGCGCTGAAGGACTCACCGGCGCGAAAGATGTGATCGCCACGGCGTAGTGGCCGGCCGTGGCGAACGATTCGATTAAATCGCGCCCCCTCTTCCGCCGTCAAATCCACCGGCAAACAGAGTCCGGACAGACAACAATGATGGCAAGTGTGTTTAACAACTTCCAGTGAGATGACGTTGGAATCGGACACCGGAATGGCCTGCTAAAACTCTTCCCATTCATCCTCCTTGGCGGTGCCTCGAGGTGCGGGTTTGGTCGGGACAAAGGTCTTGGCCGAGGCGAATTTAGCGGCCACCGGAGGGGCTGGATGGCGTGTGGTTTGCGGAGCCTGAGGTTTTTTAAGCGGAGCTGTGGCCCTGGCTGCCAGCGTTCTGGGCGGGACGGCGGGGGCCCTGGATCGCGAGACATTGCTCGTCATTGGCCTGGCCTGGAGCTTGAAGAAACTGATCATCTCTTTCATCTCCTGGGCCTTTTCGCGCATTGACACGGATGCGGATGAGGTTTCCTCAGCCAGTGCTGCGTTTTGTTGGGTCATCTCGTCCATGTTGGTGACGGCCTGATTGACCTGGTCGATACCAGAGGACTGTTCCCGGCTGGCCAAGGCAATTTCGCCGATGATGTCGCCCATTTTTTTGACGCTTTCAACAATCCCGCCCAAGGTCGAGCCCGATTCGTTGACCAGATCGGCCCCTACCTGAACCTTATCTACCGAGTCCTTGATAAGGCCCTTGATTTCCTTGGCCGCTGCCGCAGATCGCGAGGCCAAATTGCGAACCTCACTCGCCACCACCGCAAATCCCCGTCCCTGCTCGTCCGCCCGGGCCGCCTCCACCGAGGCATTGAGGGCGAGCAGGTTGGTCTGGAAGGCGATTTCGTCAATCACGCCAATGATCTCGGCAATCTTGCGGCTGGCGCTATTGATGGCGTTCATGGCCAACACGGCATTTTGCACCACCTGGCCGCCCCGTTGGGCCATCTGCCGAGCATTGGCGGCCACCTGATTGGCCTGCTGGGAATTGTTGGCATTGTTGCGCACCGCGCTGGTGAGCTGTTCCATGCTGGCGGCGGTTTCCTGAAGGCTGCTGGCCTGCTGCTCGGTACGCACCGAGAGGTTGTTGTTGCCGCTGGAAATCTCGTGGGAAGCCGTGGCAATCACGTCGGCGGCCTCCAGCAGCCGCGACACGATGTCTCCGAGGTTGCCGAGCGTGGTGTTGACATGGGTCTTGATCTCGCCAAAGGCTCCCTGATGCTCGGCCACGATCCTCTGGGTCAAATCGCCGCCCGCCAGAGCCTGCATGGTGTGAGACATATCCCGGATAACCTGGTCGATCACCTCGATCAGGCGGTTGATGCCTTCCCCCAGCAGCAGGAAAAAACCCTGTTTGCCATCGATGCCAATGCGCCGCGAGAGATCCCCCCTCTGCGCGCCGGTGACGATGGTCGCAATCTCCTTTTCCACGGCCACCTCGGCGGTTCGGTCAGTCCACTCCACGACCGTGCCCAGGCGCTGTCCCTCGCCATTGATGACCGGATTGGCAATAAAGCGCAGGATGCGCCCGCCCAACTGAAACTCGGTCAGGTGGTTGGGTTTCAAATGGGGCAGGAGACCCCGCTGATGGGCGGGATTCTTGTGGAAAATATCCACGTTGCTGCCGATAATCTTGTCCGCCATGAATCCTGGCATATCCTGACGGATACCAGCCTCGGCGGCACGAAACAGCGCCAGTGCCTTGTGGTTCATGTAAATAATATTGTGATCACCATCGGCCAGCATCACGTTCGACGAGACATGGTCGAGGGCCACCTTGAGACGCAAATTGGTGGCCGCGATCTGACGCTCGGCCTCGACCCGGCTCTGTTCGGCTTGGGCCAAATCCAACTGATCGGTGATGTCGGCCCATTGGGTCACTTGGCCCGCATACCGGCCCTGTCCATCCACCACGGGGGAGACATCGAGTTCCAGGGTGCGACCGGCCATCCGGGTACGAAAGATGATGGTCTTTTCCAGCTTCTGGCCATAGACCCGCACCCATTCGGCATCACTGGACAAGCTGCCGAGCTTGGTGCCCAAAAGCCGGTTGACGCTGAATTTGGCATGGTTTTGCCGAATCCCATCTTCCAGCCTCTTCAACAACCGAAATGCTGCCTGATTGACAAAAATCAGCGTCCCGTCCTCATTGGAAACAGTACTCGGGGTCTCCGAGCTGTCCAGAGCCTGCTGAATCCGCAAGGCCGCCGCCGCCCGTTCGCGGGCCTCCGCCACCTCAAAACCCAGCTTGACTTGCATTTTTTTGAGTTCGGCCATGAGGGTGCCCAGCTCGTCGCCGCGCCGCTCCAACAGTATGCGCGTGGCATAGTCGTCCTCCATCATGCGGCGGAATACCTCAATGGCATGGCGGACTGGCGCACTCACACGCCGGGCAATGAGCCCACCGATTCCCAGAGACAACACCAGGTCAGCCAGCAGTCCGAGGGACAGAACATCTGTTTTCCACTGATTCCACAAGAGAAAAACATAGGGCAATCCCAGCAAGACCATCAGCATGAGCATCTGATAACCCAGGGAAAGCCGCCGCAGCGGATCGAGCCGGGTCAGCCAGGATTCCGGATCGAGCTTGGTCTTGCCCGTACCCATTCGGGCATACCGCACTTCGGCCGCCTGGATTTGATCGCGCGTGGCCCCCCGGCGCACCGACATGTAGCCTAGGGTGTGTCCCTGCTGCGTCATGGGAATCACATGGGCTTCCACCCAATAATGATCGCCGTTCTTGCAGCGATTCTTAACAAGACCCACCCAGGGCCGGCCGGCCTTGATGGTATGCCACAGATCCTCGAAGGCTGCCGGCGGCATGTCGGGATGACGGACGATGTTGTGGCTGCTGCCGACCAGTTCTTCTTCGGAAAAGCCGCTGATCTCCACGAATTCCCGATTGACAAAGGTTATCTGTCCCTTCAAATCCGTCTTGGTCACCAGGGTGGTGCCTGTCAGCACGGGCCGTTCCACTTGTGTTACGGGATGGTTAATCTTCATGACAGGTTCTGGTGCAATAGACCCCGGATCCGGTTCAGCAACACCTGGGGTTCAACGGGTTTTTCCAGGAATCCTCCGACCGGCAGATAGTCATCACTGATGTCTTTGTCAGTGAAGCTGAATCCCAGCTCGGAACGGGCATTCACAGCGCTCAGGATCAAAACCGGCAGATGACGGATGTGGCGATCCTTGGCAATCAGGCGGGCGGCCTTGAAACCGGCCTGGGGATCGTCGGGAAACATCACGTCCAGCAAAATCAAATCCGGATTGGCACTTTTGATGCGGACGGACAGATCGGCAGTATCGTACAGGGCCTCCACCTGGTAGCCGTTGCCTTTGAGGATCAGGCTGAGGCTATCCACCATGTCGTGGTCGTCGTCGATGATAAGAATGCGGGCCATCTGTCACCTCGGGGGGGTTAGTCGCACTTAATTAAAGAGAATGGTCAGGCGGGTGCCTTCACCCACCTCGCTTTCAAGAGTCAATTGGGCGCCCAGTATGCGCGCCGTGGCCTGGACAATCGGCAGCCCCAGGCCCGTGCCACCGTTATGGTGGGCTGCGGCATTGATTGCCCGGTAATGATTCTCAAAAACCTTGGATCGTGCCTCGGCGGGAATACCAATGCCCTGATCCTGGATCGACACTTGCGGGAGGTCGTCCAACCATCCCGCAGTGACATCCACCCGCCCCCCGTCCTTCGAATAATTGACGGCATTGGAGAGCAGATTGCTAAAAATGGTGCGCAGATGTTCCTCGGAGGCCAGCACGGTCAATGGCCCGGGTGGGCTATCGAATGACACGACAATGCCGCGCATGCCGCCAACCCCTCGGATCTCCTCGATTTCCTGCATCAACAGAGGTAGCAAGTCCATGGGATTCAGTTCGTTCTCGTGAATGACATAGGTTTGGAGATTGGCGAGGCGGATGGTATCGGACACCTGCTTCATCAAGCGGTCGCAACGTTGCCCGATCCGTTCGACAATGCTCTGGGCTTGTGGCGGCAAGGTTCCGGCATAGCCGTCACGCAAGGTATAGACGTAACTTTTGATGGCGGCCAGAGGTGCCTTGATTTCGTGGGTCGTGCGCAGGGTCGCCTGGTTTTTGGCAGCGATGAGACGCTGTATGTTCCAATAATCCTGTTCCAGCTTCAATTCGCTGCGCGTTAATCTCTCCGCAATGTAGTCGGCGAGATACCAGCAATACAACACGCAAACGGTCAGTACCCCCAGAAAGGATCCCAGCCATAGCGGGTTTTTCAACATCCCCTGCTTGTAGCCTTCGGGATAGAGGGAGACCACCGGCAGGAGTCCGGCACTTTCCAGCAGGAGGGGGAGGGAAATCATGACGAGGCCAAATAGCGAAATCATCAGGCTGTGGCCGCGCTGAAAGAAGAGGGTCGAAAAAATAATATTCGGCAGCACCATGAGCATGATCGGCGTTTCGACACTGCCGAGGGCGTAAACCACCAGAGACAGCGCCAAATAATCTCCGACCACCTGATGAAAACTTTTCCACTGTAATCCGCACGTTCGGATTTGGGTGGGATCAATTGTCCAGGTGCAAAAACAGCCCACGAGGTTGGTCGCCAGAAGAATGCTCCCGGCGACGAGAAAGTAAACAGGATCTAGCGCCAAACCGAGTGCTGGAATGAGTGAGCCAAAGCCGAGAACGGCAGCAATGAACCACCAGCGAATTTGAACATTCCATAGGATGCTGCGCACCAGCGCCCGGCAACGGCGGCTCTCTATATTCTCTACGGAATGAACGAAATCCAGTGAAGACGAGAACATCAGGTCACCCGTTGCCGGGAATAGTCCCATGAATGTCATGTATAGCACAGGTCAAGGCCTGGGTCAGTTCGGGCCAGGATCGCCGTAGGCCGGGACTGAGGGCCGCGCCTTGCAAGCTGGCGGGCTGGATGCCAAAAAACCAGACCGGCTGGGTAAACTCCAGGGCCTCGGCTAGCCCCAAAGCGGTAGCAATCCCCAAACCGTGGGTCGAGGTGCTGCCGGCGGGTTCGTGAAGACGCACCCCGGCGCGATCAAAAAGCCGAGATTGACCCGGAGCAAGCCCCATGTCGGCGCTATCCACCAGCATCACCGGCCCTTCCAGGGACAAGAGCTGATGGGTCAGGGTGAGGGCATCGGCATCCTCCCACAAGGCCGCGACAACTCCAGACAGATTCTGATCCGCCAGCCAGCTCGCCAGGGCCAGACCTATCCCGTCATCGCCCCGGAAGGGGTTTCCCAGGCCCGCCACGGTCAGAGGGGGCATGGCTAGACGAATTCCACCTTGATCTGATGTACCGAACAGGAAATGCACGGATCATAAGCTCGCAAGAGCATCTCCATGTGCAGAGCCAACTCGTCCTGGGAGAGATCGGGCAACATCTGCGGCACAAAGGCCTTCATGTCCTGTTCGATGTTGTTGATGTTCTGACTGGTGGGAATGACGGCATTGGCCTTCACGCAACGGCCTTCGGCATCAAACCCATATTCGTGGAACAACAGGCCACGGGGTACCTCGGTGGCACCGACGCCGCTCCCCGCCCGTGGCTGATAGCCGATGTCCTCGGGGGTCATGCCGCGATTCATCAAGGTTTCCAGCATCATGAGGCTATTGTGGGCGCAGTGAACAATCTCGACGACCTGGGCGACCGTGTTCATGTAAGGGTTGAAACAGGGCACCCGAAGCCCGAGCAGTTCCGCCACTGCCTGGGCCTTGGGATGGAGTTGGGCAAAATTATTGTTGACCCGCGCCAGCGCCCCCACCATGTAGCTGGCCCGGTGCCAGCGCGACCACTGGGTGGTGGAGTGGGCGACCGTGAACTCGTTGGTGACCTCGCGATAACGCGACACCGGCACACTGGATTTGAGATCCGAGCTGTACACCTCGCCATCGTACAGGGCGTATTCGTCCGGGTGTTTTAAGGAGACGAACTCGGTTTCCCGCTCGTAGGTGGGGATTTTGAGGGATTTGACCAGGCCCAGGGTGGCCTCGTAGTCGGGGATGGCCGCCTTGAGGCGCTGGTAAATGCCTTCAATGGCCGCCAGATCCGGTAACTTGCGCCAACCCTTGAGGGTGTTCGACATGGGGTGCAGGGTGCGCCCGCCAAAGACCGCCGTGTAATCATTGGCGAGTTTTTTAAGCATCAGCGCCCGTCTGACCACCTCGGGATGGGACTTGGCAAGCGGCAGGACACTGGGGGCACCGACGTAATCCGGTATCGCCAGAAAAAAGACATGGAGGACATGGCTCTGAAGAAACTGCGATTCGTTGAGGAGTTTCCGGAGCAGCAGGGTTTGATCGCTGATGGTCAGGCCTTGGGCGGCCTCCACCGCCTTGGTGGCGGCCAATTGATGTCCCACGCAGCAGATCCCGCAGATGCGGCTGACCGTCTGGGGAACATCGTGG
>JBAXSA010000145.1:0-7144 GCA_037130945.1 Pseudomonadota bacterium
TCCAAGATCACCCGCGCCATTCGCGATCTGGCACCGCGCTTTGAGCACCGATTGTTTCTCTCGGCCACTCCCCATAATGGTCACTCCAACAGTTTTTCGGCCTTGCTGGAACTGCTCGATCCGCAGCGGTTCTGCCGGGGCATCCCGGTGCGTCAGGGCCAGCTCGACGCGGTGATGGTGCGGCGGCTGAAGGAAGACTTGCGCGAGGCCGGGGTGCCGGGTTTTTGCCAGCGCGAGGTGAAGGAAATTTGCCTCGATGGCTTGCCGGATCATGCTCCCGAGTTGGAGCTTTCCCGATGGCTGGATCGCTACCGGCAGTTGCGCGAGCAGCGGCTAAAATCCGCCAGTCGCCGCCAGCAAGCGGCCTCTGGCTTGCTGCTGGTCGGTTTGCAGCAGCGGTTGTTATCCTCGATCGAAGCCTTTGCCCGTACTTTGCGGGTTCATCGCCGCACCGTGCAGCGCCAGTGGGACGATGCCCAAAGAGACGCCGCCGCGAAACAGCGGTTTGATCTGTTAGCCACGCCGGTCGGCGGTGACGATGACGCGGCCACCTTACTCGACACTGAGTTGCAGGCCGAGGAAGACGCCCAGATGGAAGCCGCGACTGTCGCCAGCGCCGTGCCGGTCAGCGACCGGGAACGGGCTGCTTTTGAGGATGAGCGGCAGGTGCTGGAACACATGGCGGAGATTGCCGAAGCGGCTCGTTCCCAGCCGGATGCGCGGGTACGGGCTTTGGTGGCGTGGATTCGGGAGCGGCAATGTCCCGGTACGCCACCGCGCTGGAATCAAACTCGGGTGATTCTGTTCACCGAGTACGAAGACACCCTGCGCTATGTGTACGGTCAACTGGATACTGCGCTGGCCGGCAGCGACCGGGCCGGAGAACGAATCGCGATCTATCGCGGCTCGACCTTGGCGGAGATCCGTGAAGAGATCAAGCGTGCCTTTAACACCGATCCCTTGGCGCATCCGGTGCGGATTTTGCTGGCCACCGATGCTGCCCGTGAAGGGTTAAACCTACAGGCGTATTGCAGCGATTTGTTCCATCTCGATATCCCCTGGAATCCGGGGCGGATGGAACAACGCAACGGACGGATTGATCGCAAGCTGCAACCGCGCCCGGTGGTGGTCTGCCATTATTTCCACTATCCGCAACGGGCCGAGGATCGGATCCTGGCGACGCTGATCCGCAAGACCGGGATTATTCATCGTGAGTTGGGCAGTTTGGCGCAGGTGATCGAGGGACGCCTGACGGATCTGCTGCGCGGTGGGATTCGCCATGCCGACCTCGCCCAACTGGAAACGGCGCTGCAACAGGCCGATGCCGGGGCGGCGGGTCGGGCGACCGTGACCGAGGAGTTGGACGGCAGCCGCGAGCGGCGCCAGGCGCTGGAAACCCAGATCAATACCTTGCGTAATCGTCTGGAATACTCGCAAAAACAGGTCAATTTCCGCGAAGAGTCGTTTAGTGCCGCGTTATCCGTAGCGTTAAGAATGCAGGGCGCGCCCGCGTTGCAACTAGCCCCGCCACTGACCTCATCGGCAGCGGCGCGATTTGTCTTTCCCGACGAAAAATTGCGGCGTGATGGAACCTGGGCGGCGACGCTCGACACCCTGCGGGTACCGCGTTCGCGTGAGCAAACCCTGTGGCAATGGCGGAAAGAGGCACCGTTGCGGCCCGTGGTGTTTGAAGCGCCCCAGATGCTGGATGACAGTGTGGTGCATCTTCATCTGGAGCATCGGGTGGCGCAACGCCTGCTGGGGCGTTTTACCGCGCAAGGCTTTGTTCATCATGATCTATCCCGCGCCTGTCTGGCGCAAAGCCGCGATCCGATTCCCCGTCTGATTCTGTTGGGGCGATTGTGTCTGTATGGCCCACATGCCGCCCGTTTGCACGAAGAATTGCTGGCGGTCACGGCCCGCTGGTGGGAGCCCGGTCAGCGCAAAGGGCCATTGATGCCCTACGCCCGTGAGACGGAAAGCAAGACCCTGGAATTGCTGGAAGCGGCGTTGGCGTCGAGTCATCCCGCCGAGATTGACGCGATCACTCAGCAGCGCTTGTTGGCAACCCTGGCCGGTGATGTGCAAGACCTGCTACCCCATTTGCAGCAGCGCGGCGAGCAATTGGCACGGGAGGCGGAACAGGCCTTGCAACAACGCGGCGAGCGAGAGGCCAAAGCCATGCGGCAGATTCTGGAGGATCAGCGAAAGCGGCTGGTCGAGACCGCCGCGAAGCATCAGGATCCACAGATGTCGCTGATATTTGACGAGGACGAGCAGCGGCAACTGGAGGCCAATCAACGGCATTGGGACAAACGGTTGAACACGCTGGCCGACGAACTGGAACGCGAACCAGCGCGGATTCGGGAGGTGTACGCCGTGCGCGCCACTCGCGTGGAACCGGTCGGGTTGGTGTATTTGTGGCCGGTGACGGGATAACCGGGAGCCTGTGATGACCTATGACCCCACCCTTATCGATCATCGCCGCTGGATCGGGTACGCGCAACCGGTGGGTCTGGTGGTATCGCCACCAGCCTTGCTGGCCGCGCAAGCCTACATCAACCGCAATATTGCAGCGGAGCATCGGGCATTTATGGCCGAGGTGCGGGATCACCCCTTACCCGATAGCCTGACCGCACCGGTCATCACCGACTGGCCACGGATATTCGTCGAGCAGTTCGGCTGGCAGGCCGATGACCTGATTCCCGCGCCACCGGAACTGTCGGTGGCCTTGCCGGAGTACCAGGATCTCCTGCGTCCGACGTATGCAGTGCGGGCGCTCAATCCACAGCCCGGCGCCAGCGAGTGGCTGTTGCTGATGCAGGTCTATTCACCGGATACGGCGCTCGATCAGCCCCTGGAATCCGCCGGGTGGCCGGCCAGTCCGCAGGCCCGTTTTGAACGCCTGTTGCGGGAAACCCGGATTCCGATTGGCCTGTTGAGCAACGGGCGGGAATTGCGGCTGGTTTATGCCCCACGCGGGGAGAGTTCCGGGACATTGGCCTTTCCGATAGCGGCGATGCTGTCCACCGACGGGCGGATTCTGTTTGCCGCGCTGTTGATGTTGTTGTCGGCGGAACGGCTGTTTACCCTGCCCGCCGAACAACGTCTGCCGGCCATTCTGGCCGCGAGCCGCCAGTATCAAAATACCGTGTCGGTGCGGTTGTCGGGACAGGTGTTGGCGGCATTGTACGAGTTGTTGCGCGGTTTTCAGGCAGCGGATGCCCAGCTTGGCGGGGCGTCCCGATTGCGCGACCTGGCGCGGCGCGACCCGGAGCAGGTATACGGCGGCCTGCTGACGGTCTTGTTGCGGTTGATTTTTGTGCTGTACGCCGAGGATCGCGGGCTCATCTCCACCGCTGCCGTTTACGTCAATCATTACTCGGTCAGCGGCCTGTTCGAGCGCCTGCGGGCGGATGCCGGGCGCTATCCTGATACCCTGGACCAGCGCTTTGGAGCCTGGGCGCAACTGTTGACGCTGTTTCGGATGATTCACGGCGGGGCACGGCATGGCGATTTTGCGGTGTTGGGGCGACGGGGTCGCCTGTTCGACCCGGCGCTGTATCTGTTTCTCGAAAGCCTGGGATCGCCGGGAGTGCCCCGGGTCAGCGATGGGGTGATCTATCGCGTTTTGAGTCAACTGCTGATCCTGGACGGTGAGCGGCTGTCGTATCGTAGTCTCGACGTGGAGCATATCGGCTCGGTATACGAGGCGATGATGGGTTTTATGCTTTTGCGGGCACCGGGGCCGATGATCGCGGTGAAGTCGCCCAAGGCCCACGGGGCGGCGGTGATGGTCGATCTGGCGGCGTTGCTGGCGACCACCCCGGCACATCGGGCCAAGGCGTTAGAGGAGACCGCCGATCAGACCCTGACCGGGGCAGCGTTGGCCGCTTTGCACGTGGCGGCGACGGTCGAGGATTTGTTGGCGGCGCTCGGCAACAAGATTGCGGTGGCGGTCACGCCGGACGTGGCACCGCCGGGGTCGTTGATCTTGCAGCCGACCGACGAGCGGCGCAAAACTGGTTCGCATTACACCCCGCCAGCGCTGACCCGCCCGATGGTTCGGGAGACCCTGCGGCCTCTGTTGGCGCGGTTCGGAGAGTCGCCGACACCCGAGCAAATTCTGGGCCTGAAGGTGTGCGATCCGGCGATGGGGTCGGGCGCGTTTCTGGTGGAAACCACCCAGCAGTTGGCCGAGGCGCTGGTGGCGGCTTGGCGGGCGCATCGCTGTTTGCCAGTCCTGCCGCCGGATGAGGATGAATTGCTGCACGCCCGGCGTTTGATCGCGCAGCATGTCCTGTATGGCGTAGATAAAAATCCTCGGGCGGTGGAATTGGCGCAACTGTCGTTGTGGCTGGCGACGCTGGCGCGGGATCATACCTTCGCCTTTCTCGATCATGCCCTGAAGGTGGGGGATTCGCTGGTGGGGATGAATCTGGAGGCGTTGCAAGGCCCCCCCGGCCCCCTCTCCCTCAAGGAGCGAGGGGGAGAAGGCGTCCGGCAACCCCGGCAAGTGGAGATGGCTGGAGTGCGGTCGTATTTGGAACATCGGATTGCTGGGGCGCTGGCGGCGCGGGCCCGGATTCAGGAGGCCGAGACCGAGGATGAATCGACCTTGCGCGGCTGGCTGGCCGAGGCTGAAGCCGCGACCGCCGATCTGCGCTGGAGTGGCGATCTGCTATTGGCGGCGGCGTTGCAACCGGGTTCAAAAGCCGCCCGTGCCAAGGCCGAAAAGGCGGCGCGAGTTCTGATTGAACAGCGCTTGGGCACACTTTCTCTTCTCCCCTCTCCCCTTGAGGGAGAGGGGCCGGGGGTGAGGGGTTTTCACTGGGAACTGGAATTCCCCGAGGTGTTTGGCCGTGCCAACCCCGGTTTTGATGCCATCGTCGGCAATCCGCCGTTTGTCGGTGGGCAGAAGATCACCGGCGCATTGGGTACCGAATACCGGGATTATCTGGTTGAGCGGATTGCCAATGGCAAAAAGGGCAGCGCCGATCTCTGCGCCTATTTCTTTCTGCGGGCCGGGCAACTGGTGCGCGACGGCGGAATGATGGCGTTGCTGGCGACCAATACCATCGCCCAAGGCGATACCCGCGAGGTCGGTTTGGATCAACTCACGGCCCGAGGGTTCAACATCCCGCGTGCAGTGGCCAGTACGCCCTGGCCAGGCGAGGCCGGGGTGGAAGTGGCGCAAGTCTGGCTGTATCGCGGGGTGTGGGCGGGCGAGTGTCTGTTGAACGGGCAACCCATGGCCGGCATTACCCCGTATCTCACCGCCCCCGGCGCGGTGGCCGGTAATCCGTTTCGGCTGGCGGAGAATGCGGATAAATCGTTTCAAGGTTCGATTGTGTTGGGCATGGGTTTTGTGCTGACCCCGGACGAAGCGCAAGCCTTGATTGCCCACAATTCGCGTAACAAAGCCTGTCTGTTTCCCTATCTCAACGGCGAGGATTTGAATAGCCGATGGGATCAATCGCCAAGCCGCTGGGTTATCAACTTTCACGATTGGCCACTGAATCGGCACGCGGATGGTATTTGGTGGACGGCTGACACGAGACAACGTAAGGAGTGGCTGCGGTCTAGCATGGTTCCGGCGGATTATCCCGATCCGGTCGCGGCGGATTATCCTGAGTTGCTGGTGATTGTAGAGGAGAAGGTCAAGCCGGAGCGTATGAATAATAACCGCAAAGCACGCCGTGAGCGTTGGTGGCAATATGCGGAGCGCTGCCCCGATCTTTACGCCACCATTGCGGGAATGGGGAGGGTGTTGTGTAAAACGCGCCATAGTCCAAATTGTGCTTTTGGAATTGTAGAAACTGGCGTTGTTTTTCAAGAATCCTTGGTTGTAATCATTGGACCTATCTTTTCTATTCTTTCTTCAACATTTCATGAAGTATGGGCATGGGAATATGGTTCAACATTGGGAGGCAACACATTGCGTTATAGTCCATCAGACTGCTTCGAAACCTTCCCCTTTCCACAAAATCTCGCTAGCCTCGAACCCATAGGCGAACGCTATTACACGCATCGCCAAACCATCATGCAGACGCAACAGCAAGGCCTGACCAGCACCTACAACCGCTTCCACAACCCGCACGACACCGCCCCGGACATTCAAACCCTGCGCGACTTGCACATGGAAATGGATAACGCCGTGGCCGCCGCGTATGGCTGGCAAGACCTGGCCTTGGATCACGGTTTTCACGATACGAAGCAGGGCGTCCGCTTCACTGTTTGCGACGCCGCCCGGCGCGAATTGATGGATCGGCTGCTGGCGCTGAATCATCAGCGGCATTGGGAGGAAGTGGAGAGGGAGCGGGTGGGGCGCACGGGCCGTTAATCTCATTAGGAGTCACGCAACATGCAAGTAGAAAGACTATTTGAACAGGTTAAAGATAGGCAAGTATTGATTAAATTGCCTGATTATTTTAATGATAGAAACGTCGAAATTATTGTTCTGACGGCAGATGACTCTCCCACCGTTCATCGCCGTCCCCATCCTGATATTGCTGGCAAAGTCAAAATCCATGGCGATATTATCAACAGTGTTCCAGAAGCGGATTGGGAAGCGAAGAAAGAATTCCCGGAAGACAAACCCGCGACGCAACCCTATTTAGGCGACCTGGCCGTCAGACTGTTTGGAACCGTGGCCGGCATTGAACTAAACTTACCCAAACATCCACCTCATGAACCATTGGAGTTTGGGCGGTGATTCTGTTGGATACCACCGAGGAGCCACTCATGTCCGTCGTCATTGCCGAAGAAACTCTCCGCGCTGCCCACTTGAGTCCCAGCGACTTCAAGCAGGAGATGGCTGTACTGCTGTTTGAACAGCGAAGGCTCACTCTCAGTCAAGCCAGCCATCTGGCGGAATTGCCGTTGATCCGTTTTCAACACCTGCTTGCCAGCCGAGAGATTCCCGTGCATTACGGGGTAGCCGATTTTGAAGCCGACCTGGCCACGCTGGATACGCTACGCCCCGCATGATCGTCATCAGCAATACCTCACCCATCATCAACCTGGCCTGCATCGGGCAACTCGACCTGCTGCGCCAAATCTATGGAACCATCACCATTCCGGATGCCGTCTTTACCGAAATTACTGTGAATGGTGCCGGTCAACCCGGTGCGGACGAGGTGCC
>JBAXSA010000146.1:0-7115 GCA_037130945.1 Pseudomonadota bacterium
AATTGTGGTAATCCATCACCTCTCGCAGGCGTTCGCTAAAATGGGCCGTGTCGAGCAACTCGCCAAGTCGGATACCGCGACGCGAGACCTTGTCTTCATAAGCCGGGCCGATGCCCCGACCGGTGGTACCAATCGCCTGGCCACCCCGGGCCTTTTCACGAGCCCGATCCAGGGCCACATGGGTGGGCAGGATCAGCGGACAGGCCTCGGAAAGCCCAAGTCGCTCCCGCACCATGATCCCTTTGCCCTCCAAATCGGCGATCTCCTGCCCCAGTGCCGCCAGTGCCAGCACCACGCCATTGCCGATCAGACACCGTGTCCCTTCATGCAGAATGCCAGACGGAATGAGATGCAGAATGGTTTGTTGTCCCTTGACTACCAGGGTATGACCGGCATTGTGGCCACCCTGAAAACGCACCACCGTATCCGCCCGATCGGTGAGCAAATCCACCACCTTGCCCTTGCCCTCATCACCCCATTGGGTTCCAATTACTATCAGGTTCTTACCCATTATTTCCCGCCCCGCCATCAATATGAACTCAATGAACTCAATGAACCGCTTGCAAGAACCATCCTGTGGGCTCCATCCACACCAGTTCCTGGCTACAGCCCATGGCGCGGGCATCTCCCCGCTGCCCGGGCAGTCCCCATACCACCTGACGGCCCGCCGTTCGTAAAATTGCCACCTGCTCGCGGCGCACGGGTTCGTCGCCCCACGGCACGAATAGCTTTTCCTGTTTCTCATCCACCTGCCGGGTACCATGCCGCAACAGGGTCTTCAGATCGGCGCTAAATCCTACCGCCGGGCGCGCCCGTCCAAAGAACTGGCCAATCGCGTCATAACGCCCCCCCCGGGCCACTTCCTGACCAGATTGGGCGACAAAGGCGGCGAATACGACACCTGTTTTATAGTGATAGCCCCGCAACTCGGCCAGATCAAAATGGATCGGAACCTCCGGCAGCCAGCGGTCGCACAGCGACTTGACCAGCCGCAGGTGATCCACAGCCTCATGCACATCCGCTTCGGCACCGGCCAGAATCGTGCCGGCCCTGTCCAGGGCGTCGTCACCATCGAGTTCCATCAGCCCCTGCAACATGGCCGCCATGGGATCCCGGATGCCGAGCCCCTCAAGATATTCACGCACATCGCTACGCGCTTTGCGCTGCAACAGCTCGAAAAGATCCCGCTCGACCTCGGCCGGTACCCCGGCCTGGCGGGCCAAACCCCGGAAGATGCCAACATGACCCAAATCCAGATGGATATTCGCCATACCAGCCTGGGCCAGGGTTTCCATCAACAGGCTGAGGATCTCCACCTCGCTTTCGGGGCCCGCGTGGCCGTACAACTCAGCACCAATCTGCAAGGGATTGCGAGACCGCCCCAAGCCGTCCCCGTGCGTCAGCAGCACCGGCCCGAGATAACACAGCCGTGCCGGCGTCTCGCGGCGCAGCCGATGGGCATCCAGCCGGGCCACCTGGGGGGTGATGTCGGCACGAATCCCCAACAAACGTCCCGTGGCCTGATCGGTCAGGGTAAAGGTTTGCAGTGCCAGATCCTGCCCCGTTCCAACCCACAGGCTATCGAGGTAGTCAATCAGGGGCGGCTCTACCAGCTCATACCCCCAACCCTGGAACAGGTCGAGGAGTTTGCGGCGCATGCGCTCCAGAAACTCGGCGTCGGGAGGCAGCAATTCGTCAATGCCTTCCGGCAACAGCCAGGGTTCAATGCGCGGCATATCTAACGAACCCAGTACAGAAATACCACGCCCGAGAGCATGCTAACCAGTCCCATCATGCGTAAGCGGGTGTCGGATTGATCCGCCATGGCCAACAGCGTCTGGCGGAAGCTCTCGGGGGACAAAAACGGCCAGATTCCCTCCATGACCAGCATCAGGGCACAAGCTATCCAGAAATCATCCCACATGGTGCGGATTTTCCTAGTATATCCCCAAGACTATTGGCTCACAGGGGATTTTAGATAGCGGAAAAAGTGCGAGGAAGGATCGAGTACCAGCACCCCATTGCTTCCAGAAAAGGTCGTGTTGTAAGCCTTCATGCTCCGGTAGAAGCTGTAAAATTCAGGGTTTTGCTTAAACGCCGTGGCGTAGATCTCGGCAGCCTTGGCATCGCCCTCGCCGCGCAGCGTCTCGGCCTGGCGGGTGCCCTCGGCCAGTGTGACCACCCGTTCCCGATCGGCCTCGGCGCGGATTCTTTCCGCCGCCTCGGCACCACGGCCACGGAGATCCCGGGCCGCCCGGCCGCGCTCGGCGCGCATCCGTTCATAGACCGAATCGCTGACCTCTGCGGGCAGGTCAATCTGTTTGACCCGCACATCGATGAGTTCAATGCCAAGATCCTCCACCAGACGTGCGGCCTCTTTAACATCCAGCACATCGCCCCGCTCCCCGGAGATCACCTCCTGAATCTTGCGCCGACCAAATTCATCGCGCAGCCGGGTACTGATGCGCTCCGATAACAACCGGGCCGTCTTGGCGACATCAAAGCCGGTCGCTCGATAATACTGGGAGGCATCTTTCACACGCCATTTGGCGAAGGAGTCCACGATGACATCTTTTTTCTCAATCGTCAGAAATCGCTCCGGATTAAAATCCAGAATCCGCAGACGGGAATTGAATCTTTCAACATTGTGGTAGAGCGGAATCCGCCAATGGAGCCCCGGATCGTAGTCGGTCGCAATAATCTCGCCGAGGCGCAACTTCAAGGCAATTTCCCCTTCCTTGACCCGGAAGGTAAACAGCAGGAAAACCACCCCCAACACCAGGGCTAGCCCTCCCAAACCGGTTGACAAAAAGGCTTTCAGCTTCATGGACGGCTGCTCCGGTTCCGGGAATCTTCACGCGGAGCCAATGGGGCTTCCCGCTCCGAGGGCTTGGGCTCGGGGATCGCGTTTTCCGGCGGGGCCGGACGAGTCCCCAGTCGATCCATCCATTTGTCCAGTGGCAGATAGAGCAGGTTGTTACTGCCCTGGGTGTCAACCAGCACCTTGCCGGATCGTCCCAACATTGACTCAATGGCATCGATATAGAGCCGCTCGCGGGTGACCTCGGGAGCCAGCAAGTACTGCGCCAACACTGCAGAAAACCGCGAGGTTTCGCCTGTGGCATCGGCTACGACCTTGTCGCGATAACCCTTGGCATCGGCCACGATCCGCGCCGCCGCCCCGCGCGCCCTGGGCAACACCTCATTGGAGTAGGCCTGGGCCTCGTTTTCGAGACGCTCCCGATCCTCGCGCGCCTTGATGGCGTCGTCAAAGGCGCTTTTCACCTGTTCCGGCGGCTTGGCGGGCTGGGTGTTGACGCTGGTGACCATCAACCCGGTGCGATAGAGCTTCATGAGTTCCTGGAGTTTCCGGAGTACGCTGTCAGAGATGGCACCACGGCCCTCGGTCATGATGAAATCCAGTCCGTTCTTGCCGATGGACTCCCGCACCACCGCCTCAGTGGCCTCCCGCAAAGTTTTTTCCGGATCGATGTCACTATAGAGAAGATCCTTCGGATCCTCGGCCCGGTACTGAATAGTCAGTTCGATATCGACGATGTTTTCGTCCTTGGTCAGCATCTGGGCCTTGTGTCGAAAAGTCTTAACATCATCGACATTGACCTTGGTGACCTCTTCGATTGGCCAGGGCCAGCGGAAGTGAGGTCCCGGCTCGGTGATCCGGGTAAAGGCACCAAACTGCAACACCACCGCCCGTTCGGCGGGTTCCACGGTGTAGTACATGTGATAGGCCAAGGCCAGCACCAGCAGCCAGCCAATGCCCCACCAAGAGCCTCGCGAGGGCCAGTTTTCCTGTGGCGACCGGACATTGCCGCCACTGCCACCCCCCTTCATCACCCGATCCAAGCCTGATCGAAGCCGCTCCAGAATCTCGTCAAGCTCTGGCGGGCCCTGATCCGGGCCCTTGCGACCTCCTCGGCCAGACCAACCGGAATCATTGGCATCCTTGCCAGTCCAGGGATCTTTTTTGCCATCGCCGGGTTCTTTCCACGCCATGCCGTTGCTCGCGTTAAATATAATGGTGAAGAGATAGGGATACGATTCTAGCAGATGGAGGCAGCGTTACGACAAGGTTTTTTACTGCTGTGTTCGCTAGTAAGTTTGTGATATATATGCCAGCGTCACGGTCGGGTCATTCAGCATTGTCTGAATTGGGCTGTCCCAATGGGGTGTCTGGAGGTTCGCTCACCTGCCATCACCCATGGGTTCCCGCCTTTCTCGCGCGGTTGGCCCGAGTTAGGGACGGCCGGAGTGGGGGGGGGGGATGTTTTCCTGAATCGCGAGTTGCGCGTGGCGAGTTTAACCGGGAGAGAGCATGTCTAACGAAAATTCCTGGGTTGTCGAAGGGGAAGACGAACCCCTCTTGATCGAAGCCGATGAGGAAATTCGTCAATCGCACTGGAAGGTTCTTGTGGTGGATGACGACGAGGATGTCCACGAGGCGACGAAATTCGTACTCAGCGGTTTTCAGTTCCGCAACCGTGGCGTGAAACTTCTCCACGCCCGTTCGGCTGCGGAAGGGCTCCGGATGCTGGCCGAACATCCCGATACCGCCGTACTGCTGCTCGATGTCGTGATGGAAACCCAACACGCCGGACTCGATGCCGTCCGCCGGATTCGCGAGGATCTTGGCAACCGGTGCGTCCGCATCATCCTGCGCACGGGACAACCCGGCTATGCACCCGAACGCGAGGTCATTGCCAATTACGACATCAACGACTACAAGCTTAAGACCGATCTTACGGCCACCAAGTTCTACAGCGCCATGGTCACGGCGCTGCGCGCCTGGTGCGATATTGAAGCCGTCGAGAGGGCTCGCCGGAGCCTATTCCTGATGCTGGACGCCGCAGGCGAATTCGACGCCCAGTCCATCCGCAACTATTCGGCCGGTCTTCACCTACAATTTACCTCTCTCTTGGGGATCAGTGAGGATGACCTGCTGATCGTTAGTCAGGACACCAGCAGCCCCGCCCCCTCGGCTTCGTACCGGATTCTGTCCGCAGGCGGTGAACTCATCGAGGAAATTGGGGCCCCCCTGATCGACAGTTTCCTGGGTCAAACGGCCTTGCAACGAATCGAGATGGCCTTCTCGACGGGCCAATCCAAGTACCTCCCGGATGCATCCGTGATCTGGATACCTACCGCTTCCGGCAATGTGGTGGTATACCTGATGACGCCGCGTCAACTCGACAATGTCGAGGCCTCGCTGGCCGAGATATTCTGTCGCAAGCTTTTGCGGGCCCGGGACAATTTCACCTATGTCGAAAGTCTTTCGGGGGAACGCACCGCGCTGGTTCTAGCGCTTGCGGCCTCCGGCGAACCTCCGGAACTGACTTCCCACGACCGTCTCCTGGCCTTTGGCGAACTGGTCAGCAACCTCACCTGGCGGTTGATGGAAGCAGAAGCCGGTTTAGGCACCCATCTCCTACGCGATATCGGCCGCGCCGCCATCCTCCACGATTATGGCAATGCCCGTCTGGTCGATGCCAACTGGCTCTTGCGGCCTGATGCGCTGAGCGTCATGGAAACCATGGAGATGCAAGACCATCCATCGCTGGGAGCCGAAGCCTTGACGAGCCTGATCGCCCCGGGCAGCCACCAGGAAATGCTGTGCTTGGCGGTGGAGATTGCCCATTTCCACCATGAACGCATGGATGGCAGTGGATATCCCTGCGGCTTCATCGGCGAAGCGATCCCCCTGTCGGCCCGGATTGTGGCGGTGGCCGACGTGTTTTTCTCGATGACCTCCCCAAGGCCTTGGCGTGAGGCTTATGACGACCAAGAGGCCTGGCATTTCATCCAGTCCGGCGTGGATACCCTGTTCGACGCACGGGTTGTCAAAGCACTCACGGCCTTGCTGGAAGAAGGTGGACGCCTCTGACAGATTTTTAGTGAGGCGACTTGTTCCAAATCGGGCATCCTTCATTTTCTAGCGGACACTCCTGGCGAGGAGTCCGTTCGTCCTGAGAGGTATTGAATGCCTAGCGCAAGAAAAACCCCGAACACCTGTGCGGATGCAACGTCCTTACTTGAACGCCTGGAGCGCCTGATCGACGTGGGTCTGGCCCTGTCCAGGGAACCGGATCACGCCCGCTTGATGGAACAAATCCTGTTGGGTGCCAAGGCTCTGACCCGTGCCGATGGCGGCACCCTCTACTCCCTCGACGAGACGGGTACCCAGGTGCGATGGGAGATGATCCATACGGATTCGCTGGGATTTGCGATGGGTGGAACCACGGGCAAACCGATCCCCTTTCCGGCGATTCCCCTACACGGCGAGAACGGCCCCAATCACCACAATGTGGTGACCCATGCCGTATTGTCCCGAACCACGATCAATATCGTTGATGCCTACGAGACCCAGCAATTCGATTTTTCCGGCACCCGTGCCTTTGATCGTCATACCGGTTACCGTTCGCAATCTTTTCTGACCGTGCCCATGATGGATCACCAGGGTACGGTAATTGGGGTGCTTCAGCTCCTCAACGCCCAGGATGCGCAGGGCCAAACCGTGCCATTTGGCTTGGATTCACAACGACTGGTGGAGTCCCTGGCTTCCCAGGCGGCGATTGCCCTCACCAACCAGCGCCTCATCTCGGAACTCAAAACACTCTTTGAGTCCTTCATTCGCCTGGTGGCGGACGCCATCGACATGAAGTCTCCCTACACCGGCGGTCATTGCCAGCGGGTGCCGGTATTGACCCGCCTGCTGGCGGCGGCGGTCAATCGTACTCGCACGGGGCCGCTCAAGGACTTCCGGATGTCTGAGAGCGACCTCTATGAGCTGGATGTGGCCGCGATGCTCCACGACTGCGGCAAGATCACCACGCCGGAATATGTGGTGGACAAGGCCACCAAGCTCGAAACCATCTTTGACCGCATTGAGCTGGTCGAAGCGCGTTTTGAGATCCTGCGCCGGGATCGCGAGATTGCCGCGCTGCGCCAGGCCCTCGGCAAAAAACAGTCCGGCGAGATCCCCGCGCCGGAGGTTCAGCCGATGTGTGACGATCTGGATTTTTTGAGACGCGCCAACCAGGGCGGGGAATTCATGACGGAAACCGACCGTCAGCGGGTGGTGTCCATCGGCCAACCCACCT
>JBAXSA010000147.1:0-7046 GCA_037130945.1 Pseudomonadota bacterium
ATGCGCGACACCCGTCCGTCGGGAGAGCGCAATTCCACATCGCCCTTGAGAAGAAAGATGGAATCCTGATCCTGATCACCGGCACAAAACAGGACAGCGTCCTTGCCGCAGCGCTGGATGCTGGCAAACTCCGGCAAATGCCTGAGGCCGTAACGACCCAGGGATTCGATGGGTACCTTGGTTCGCAGGATGTCTAGTTCATGTTGAGGAAGCTGAAGCTGAATCTGCATCATTAATGACTCGTGAAGATTTCACCGCGCCTGGCTCCCTGCCGACTACCCCGTCCGTACCACAGAGTCTTACGGATAATCCAGATTCTCGCAAGGGATGTTGCAGGGGGTCGAGCCATTGCCCGAATGACGGTATTTTATCAAAGCCCCGGGCGTGGTTCAGATCAGCGGGCGTTCACAGCCGGACAAAACGCTGCGAGTATGAAAGAATACCCTCCCTGATGATGATGACTGCGTTTCCGACCCCCTGTGACAGTGAACAACCCATGACAGCCGTGCATCAACGCGAGGAAAAATCCGAAAGCTCAATGTGGTATGAGAAAATTGCCGAGGGACTGGCAGGCCCCCAGATCATCAACGACTCCAAAACCCCTTCTGGCCGAGTACATGTCGGTTCCTTGCGGGGTGTCCTGGTTCACGACGCCGTGTTTCGCACGCTGCAAAATCGCGGCACGGAAGTTGTCTATCAATTTGGCATCGACGACTACGACCCCCTCGATGGTCTGCCCGCCGACGCCACCCCCGGCTTGCAGGCCCACATGGGCTATCCGCTGTGCAACATCCCGGCACCTCCCGGTTCCCCGGCCACGGATCTGGCGGATCATTACATATCCGAATTTTTGGGTATTTTTCAGGAATTGGGGGTTGCTGCCCAAGTTTACCGGATGCGGGATGTTTACCGCTCGGGGCGTTTTAATCCGGCCATCGATGCCATTCTCAAAAAATCCGATGTTGTCAGGAGGATTTACGCCGAGGTCAGCCATGCGGTGCGGCCTGAGGATTGGCATCCCTTCCAGGTGATCTGTGAAAACTGCGGCCGGATCGGCACCACCGCCGTGACCGCCTACGACGGTCACACCGTTGCCTACCAGTGCCGGCCGGATCTGGTGAGATGGGCCCGGGGCTGTGGTCACCAGGGCAGAATGTCCCCCTTCGATGGCCATGGCAAACTCCCCTGGAAGCTCGAATGGGCGGCAAAGTGGCAGACCTTCGGTATCACGATTGAGGGGGCTGGCAAGGATCACTGCACCCGGGGGGGCTCGCGCGAAGTGGCCGAGCAGTGCTTGCGGGAGATCTTCGGTGGCACCCCGCCCCTGAACGTGCCGTATGAGTTCTTTCTCGTCAGCGGTGCCAAGATGAGCTCTTCCAAGGGGGTGGGGACGGCGGCGCGGGAGATCGCCAACTTCCTGCCGCCCGAGATCCTCCGGTTCCTGATGATTCGCACCCCGCCCAAAAGAACCGTCAACTTTTCCACGGATTTTGAATATATCGTCAAGCTCTTCAACGAGCATGACCGGCTGGTTGAGGCGACCCTGGAGCGCGACCGGGCCACCCGGGAACAGATGCTGCGAATGATTGCCGTCAACCCGGCCGCCACTGCCTACCATCCGGTGGGATTTCAGTTGCTGGTGGCCTTACTGCAATTGCCGCATCTCGATGTGGAACGGGAAGTCGACCAGCGAACCACGGGTGGATTGACCGAATCCGACAGGGTGAGTCTCAGGAACCGCCTGGCGGCGGCGCGATATTGGCTGGATCGTTACGCCTCGGAGGAAGATCGGATAGAACTCCAGACCCGCCTGCCGGTCTCGGCTTCCACGCTAAGCGACTGGCAACGAGCCTTCCTGCACCGGCTCGGCGAGCATTTTCCAGAGCAGCCCCAGACGGAGGAAGGCTATCAAAGATTCATCTTCGATATCGCCCGTCTGACGCCGATTGGCCAACATGCAGCCTTTGCGGCCCTCTACCGGGTCTTGATCGACAAGGCGCAGGGGCCGAAAGGAGGGGCCTTGCTCGCCTATCTTGACCGGGCGTTTCTGGTGCAGCGGTTTCTGGAAATTGATTTTTCGTACCCGGCCTTTTGGCGGCAAAGCGCCATCACGGACAGCGACTGCGAACACTGGCTCAAAAAACATCAGGGGCAGATCCTGAATACCAGCGCTGGCTGCTGGCTGACCAGGGGTTCTAGCGGGGAGTCTCCGGGGCTCGGCATCATCGAGATTCGCGTGACGCTGAATGATGGCAAAACTTACCTGCTGCGTGCGTTATTAAAAGACTTCGAGGGTGAGCCGCAGAATGGGGCAGCGGCCACCGCCGACCTTGAAGAAACTGGAAATCGCTGGCTTTTGGCGCTTTCCACGAATGCCCGTGTAAAAATCCTGATGACCGAAAAGACCATCATGGTTCCCAGTAATTAACAGAGGGTTAAAAAAACATGCAAACCATCCAACGCCTGGCGCTTGGGCTCGCCATTTTCCTAGGCGTATTTCTCGATGCCTGGGCTTTGGAGCCCCAGCCTGGCGTGACCAATACCCTCTTGTTGAATGCCTTGAACAGTTGGAATGATCAACCCCTGGTCTATCCCAAGGGACAGGCGGAGGTCACAGGCGTACTGATCGAGATCGCCCCTGGGGCAGAAACTGGCTGGCACCGGCATCCTATCCCCTCGTTTGCCATGGTGTTGGAGGGTACGCTGGAGGTATCCCTGCGCAACGGCCGGGTCAAAAGGGTGCAAGCGGGCGAAGCCTTTGCCGAGGTGGTCAATACACTGCACAATGGCCGCAATGTGGGCGACAAACCGGCCAAGCTGGTGGTATTTTATGCCGGCGTCCTCGGCGAGGATACGACGGTACCACAGCCTTGACACGCCCGATTCTTCCTTTTTTTCAGCGCCATTGTCTCCTGAGGTGTGGCCATCGATACTATCGACATGGAACCGATTCACAGTTTATCCAACCAGTTTCTGATCGCTATGCCACGCCTTCAGGACAGCAATTTCGCCCGCACCGTCACCCTCGTGTGTGAACACAATACACAAGGGGCCATGGGCATCGTGGTGAATCGTCCGATGAGCATCAAACTTGGCGAGATGCTGCGGCAACTCGAGATTCCCTTGCGTAGCCGCACAGCGGGAGAGCAATTCATCCACGTCGGCGGGCCGGTGCAACCGGATCGCGGCTTTGTGCTGCACAGCAGCGGTCTGCTGTATGATTCGACCTTGCAAGTCGGCCAACAGCTGTCCATCACCACCTCCAAAGATATTCTGGAAGCGATTGCCCGCGACGAAGGCCCCAAACATTCGCTGATTGCCCTGGGCTACGCCGGGTGGGGCGAAGGACAACTGGAGAATGAACTGATACAAAACACCTGGCTATCCTGTCCCGCCGCTGCGGAGATCATCTTCAAGATCCCCGTCGAGCGTCGTTGGCATGCCGCCGCAGCACTGTTGGGGGTCAACCTGTCTCTGATCTCTAGTGAGGCGGGTCACGCCTGATGGCCACCTTGCTGGGTTTTGACTATGGTCACCGCAAGGTTGGTATCGCCGTAGGGCAAACCCTGACCCGTTCCGCTACCCCCCTGGTGACACTGCGGGCCCAGAAAAACCAGCCGGATTGGCAGGGGATTGCCCGGCTGATCCAGGACTGGACGCCTACGGCCCTGGTGGTAGGACTGCCCTTTCACATGGATGACCGGGAAGCCCAGGTGGCCCCCGAGGCCCGCCGTTTTGCCCGGCAACTGGATGGCCGTTTTGGGTTGCCAGTGCATCTGGTTGACGAACGTCTCACCTCCAAGGAGGCTCGTAGCCGTCTGGCCCGCCGTCCCAAGCGCATCGAAGTACTCGATGCGTTGGCTGCGGCCCTGATTCTGGAAACCTGGCTGCATGACGATGGCCGCAGCGCCGTGGGTTGATGCTTCGGCCCTGTCCGAGGCGATGGAGACCATGGCCAGCCAATTGCGGCGCCACTATGCCGGACAGGGTATGGACACCCCCCTGATGGTGGGCATCCATACCGGTGGGGTCTGGGTCGCGCAGCGACTGCACGCCCTCCTGCAACTCCCGGAGCCCCTCGGCACCCTCGATATCGCCTTTTACCGGGACGACTTTACCCGCATCGGCCTCAACCCGGTGGTTCGCCCCTCCAGCCTGCCGGTGTCTCCGGAAGGTCGGCATGTACTCTTGGTGGACGACGTGTTATACACCGGCCGAACCGTCCGGGCAGCCCTCAATCAGATCTTCGATTATGCCCGTCCGGCTTCGGTTTGCCTGGTCGCCTTGGTAGATCGCGGGGGACGCGAATTGCCCATCGAGCCTCAAATCACGGGTTTGCGGGTGGATTTGCCGCTGCATCGGCACATCAAGTTGACGGGGCCCGATCCCCTGGTGTTGGTTATTCACCCGGACACACCCCGATGAACAGCCAACTTGACGCCCATGGCCGGCTTCGCCATTTTCTGACCATCGAGGGCTTGAGCCGCGAGTTGCTGACCGATATCCTCAACACCGCCGAAGGGTTTGTGACGGTGGCCGAGCAGGCGGTCAAGAAGGTGCCGCTATGCCGAGGCAAGACAGTCGCCAATTTGTTCTTTGAAACCAGCACCCGGACTCGCACCACCTTTGAATTGGCCGCCAAGCGGCTTTCGGCGGATGTCCTCAATCTCAATATTGGCACCTCCGCCACCGCCAAGGGCGAGACCCTGCTTGACACGCTGCGAAATCTCGAGGCCATGCACTGTGACATGTTCGTAGTGCGCCATACCCAAAGCGGGGCGGCCCACTTCATCGCCGCGCACGCCGCGCCCCATGTCAGCGTTATCAATGCCGGGGACGGCCGCCACGCCCATCCTACCCAGGCGATGCTGGACATGTTTACCATCCGCCGCCACAAACCGGACTTCGCGCCCCTGTGCGTGGCGATTGTCGGTGACGTGCTGCATTCCCGGGTCGCGCGTTCGGTGATTGGTGCCCTTCAGACCCTGGGGGTTCAAAGGGTACGAGTGATCGGCCCCCGCACCCTGCTACCGGCTGCGGCACGGGAGGCGTTGGGGGTCGAGGTGTTTTATGATCTTTCCCAGGGGATCCGGGACGCCGACGTGGTGATGATGCTGAGGCTCCAGCGGGAACGCATGCAGGGAGGGTTCCTGCCGAGCGAACACGAATATTTCAGGCTCTTCGGCTTGACCGAGGAGCGTCTGCGTCTCGCCAAACCGGATGCCATCGTCATGCACCCCGGCCCTATCAACCGGGGAGTGGAAATTGATTCCCGGGTGGCGGATGGGCTGCAATCGGTGATTCTGGAACAGGTCACCTATGGGATTGCCGTGCGCATGGCGGTGATGTCGATGGCGCTGGGCGCTCAGAATCAGCGCGCCCGGTCTGGAGGGACTGCCGAACAGCAACGCGGCGGGGGAGGGTGGCGATGGCTGAACCGCAGCGCCTGAGTCTGCTCCAGGGCCGGCTGATCGATCCGGCTCGGGGAATTGATGAGATTCTGGATTTGCATGTCGAGAACGGCCTGGTGGCAGGCATTGGCCAGGCACCCCAGGGTTTTAAGGCGGAACGGATCCTGGATGTCGCGGGTTTCGTGGTCTGTCCAGGTCTTGTGGATCTGTGTGCCCGCCTGCGCGAGCCGGGGGCCGAACACAAGGCCACCATCGCCAGCGAAACCCGGGCGGCGGCGGCGGCGGGCATTACGACCCTGTGCTGTCCGCCGGACACCGACCCGATCATCGATACCCCGGCGGTGGCAGAGCTGATCCGTCAAAAGGCCGAAATCGAGGGTTATGCCCGGGTCTTGCCCTTGGGTGCCCTGACCGCCGGCCTTCGGGGCGAGCACCTGACCGCCGCCGCTGCCCTCCAGCGCGCGGGATGCGTGGCCCTGAGTGACGGCGGTCGGCCCACGGTCAATTCCCTGGCACAACGCCATGCCCTGGCCTACGCCAGCACCTTCGGCATGACTGCTTTTTTAACCCCCCTGGACGCCACCCTGATGGCTCAGGGCTGCATCCACGAAGGACGGATCAGCACTCGTTTGGGCTTGCCGGGCATCCCCGAGGCCGCTGAAACCGCCGGGCTGGCCCGGGATCTCGCGCTGGTGGAGCAGTTGGAGGGCGTGCGGGTGCATTTTCGCGGGTTATCGAGCGCCAGAGCGGCCCGGCGTCTGACCCAGGCCATGGCCGAGGGGTTGCCCGTGAGTGCCGATGTCGCAATCCACCAGCTTTTTATGACCGAAGAAGATGTCCAGGATTTTGACGGCTGCTGCCACGTCCTGCCGCCATTCCGCAGCCTGGTGGATCGCGAAGCCTTGCGTCAAGCCGTGGCGGCAGGGCACATTGCCGCAGTCTGTTCCGATCATCAGCCCCACGAGCCGGATGCCAAACTCTGCCCTTTCCCTGATACAGAACCTGGAATATCAGCCCTGGAAACCCTGTTACCCCTGGTGTTGCGACTGGTGGATGAAAATCTTCTGGGACTGGCCGATGCCCTGGCCAGGGTCACCTCGGGCCCCGCAGACATCCTGGGTTTGCCCTATGGCCGGCTACCCGTGGGGGGGGTGGCAGATGTCTGTGTTTTTGACCCGGCGGCGACCTGGCGGCTGGATCCTTCCAGCTGGTTCAGCCGGGGACACAACACCCCCCTGACAGGCTGGATGCTCCGGGGCCGGGTTGAATATACCCTCCTGGCCGGCCAACTGGTCTTCATGCGGCATGAAACCTAACGGCTACGTCTGGATTGTCCTCGGTCTCCCAGATTCCTCCCACCTTCTTCCCAGCTTTGCATTTACGATTACTGAAGGTCAACTCCCAACATTTGCCACTGGGATTGGCCTATCGCCGGAGATTATTGAATCGACTATCGAGGTATCGTCATGAAATTCCATCGCCGTCATCTTGCCGCCCTGATCGCCTTGCCGCTACAGGTTTTTTCTTTCACAGTGGCATCATCGGTCAACGCCGGTTACGCCATTGTCGACACGGGTCAGACCCAATACAGAACGGAACGATTTTTGCTTCACGTCGTAGCCACTAAAATTCTGA
>JBAXSA010000148.1:0-7024 GCA_037130945.1 Pseudomonadota bacterium
CGGGCCTTGTTTTGGCGCGTCTCCCAAGGCTGGTATCAATTCAACCCGAGGCTTTCCGTCCGGCGCAAGCAGGGCGATGCCGAGGTTTGGGTACCGGTCTATCAGGCTCTGAATTTGCCATTCATCGACGAGTTTGCCCTATCTTATTACTGGCCGCGAATCGACGAATACCTGGTTAAGGCGGGTTTACCCGCCTGCAAGACGCCTATTGCCGCCGAACGGGCCATCATGACCTGGCAAGCCGCAGCCCACAGTCAAACACGGCGTTATGGCGGCCTGATTTCGTAATAATGATGGGATAATCTGATTGAGATGGGTTGTCCCCTGCCCCGCCTGTCCGTAAGCTCCCCTTTTCGATGGCCTGTTTCTCTCCCGGTATTTTATTTGCCATGACCTTAAACCGATACGTTCTGTTTGGCGCTGCGGTGTGTTTGAGCGCCTGCAACCACCAACCCGCCAGTCCGCAACCGGGTGATTTATCTCCCGCCACCCTGGTGCCGGGTGAGCGGATGGCACCTCTGATCGTTCGACCACGCCCCCTGGCACCCGAGAGCTGGGCCAGCCAGCGCAAGGCGTTTCAGGAGGCCGAAAACGCGCTGGCCCAGGGACAGGCGGAGCGTTACCGGACTCTCAAGGAGGGATTGCGGGATTATCCGCTCTATCCCTATCTGATTTTCGAACAGTTGCGAGGTTCCCTGGCCACCCTCAAGGCCTCGGACATGGAGCGCTTTCAGGCCGACTACGGGGATACCTCGCTGGCGAGCCAATTACGCCGCAAATGGCTGAAATCGCTGGCCATCTCGGGCCGCTGGACAGACTACCTGAAGGGCTATCACCCCACGCTGGGAGTGGCTGCACGGTGCGAATTCTTCCAGGCCCTGATGGAAACCGGGCGCGGAGAACGGCTGTATCCGCTGCTCCCCAAATTGTGGCTGACAGGCAAGAGTCTGCCAGGTGAATGCGATCCGGTCGTGGCCACCTGGCGCCGTATCGGGGGCCTCTCCAACGATCTGGTCTGGCAACGCATCCGCCTGGCCATGGCAGATAAGCAAACCAGCCTCGCGGCCAGCCTGGGCTCTTATCTCGTGCCCGCCGACAAACCCTGGCTGGATCTCTGGCTGATGGTTTATGAAGAGCCCGCCAAGATTCTCGAAGAAGGGCGTTTTGCCGCGCAACATCCCCAGCGTGAGGCGATTCTCGTCTCCGGATTCAAGCGTTATGCCGACAAAAATCCCGACCAGGCCGAGGCAGTCTGGCGAACCCTGCAATCGCGTTACGGTTTGAGCGGCGATGAGGCCCGTGATGGCGAGGAAGCACTAGGGCTAGCATTAGTCAAACTCAAATCCCCGACGGCCCTGGAGTCCCTCGACCGCTTGCCCCCCCGGCCCGAGGCCAGCATCTATCAGCGCAAGCGCATCACCCTGGCCCTGACCCTGGGCGACTGGGATCGAGTGATCCGCTGGATCGAGGCCCTGCCTGCCAAGGAACGCGACAGCGATCCCTGGGTCTATTGGCTGGCCCGGGCTCTGGAACAGCGCAAGGGGCCCGAGGCCGCAGCCCCGATGTTTCGCAAACTGGCGGGGAACCGCTCCTTCTATGGTTTTCTGGCGGCCGACCGGCTCAAACTCCCCTATCCCATCAACAACCGTGTGGTGGCCTACAGCCGCGAGGAAGGCCAGGCCATCACCAGCCAGCCGGGTGTCCAGCGCGCCTACGAATTGCGTCAACTGGGCCGGCTCGCGGAAACCCGCAAGGAATGGCGCTGGCTGACCCGGCAGATGGATCGCCGGACTCTCAGCGTGGCCGCGCGACTCGCCTATCTCTGGGGCTGGAACGACCTGGCGATCGCCACGGTCACCCGCGCCGAATACTGGGATGATCTCGAGATTCGCTTCCCCCTGCTCTATCGTGCCGAGGCCGAGCGCGAGGCCCTGGCTCACGGCCTGAATCCCGCCTGGGTCATGGCCATCATGCGGCAAGAAAGCATCTTTGCCCTGGATGCCCAATCCTCGGCGGGTGCGCGTGGTCTGATGCAGCTGATGCCGACCACCGCCAGCCACGTCGCTCGCGGGCTCGGCCTCAAGCCGCCCAGCAGCGATGCCCTGTTTATGCCGGATCTCAATATCCGGCTCGGCACAGCCTATCTGGAAACAGTCTTTAACCAACTGAATCGCCAGGCGGCCCTGGCTACGGCGGCCTACAACGCCGGCCCCCATCGGGTCAAATCCTGGCTGTCGGAACTCGGCCACCTGCCCACCGACCTATGGATCGAGTCGATCCCCTTCAGGGAAACCCGCGACTATGTGATGCGCGTCATGCAATACACCCTGATCTACGAGCATCGCATGGGACTGCCCAATTCCGTACTCAGCCAGAACTGGCTTCAGCCGGTGGGATCAGGGAGCCCGTGACGCGGTAGTGATTCACATACCAGAATCATACCCAGCGAGTATCTTGGTATATTTGGTATAAAATCCGCAAATTTTCCATGTGAGGGGGGGGTAAGCAATGGCGGGACACAGCAAATGGGCCAACATCAAACATCGCAAGGCGCTGCAGGATTCCAAACGCGGCAAGACCTGGACAAAACTGATCCGGGAGGTGACGGTCGCGGCGCGTAACGGGCTGCCGGATGTCAATACCAATCCCCGCTTGCGGATTGCCGTGGACAAAGCGTTGTCGGCCAACATGCAGCGCGATACCGTGGATCGCGCCATCAAGCGCGGTGCCGGAGCCCAAGAGGGTGAGAACTACGAGGAATTCCGCTACGAGGGCTACGGGCCAGGGGGTACGGCGATTCTGGTCGAGTGCATGAGCGATAACCGCAACCGTACCGCCTCCGAGGTGCGTTATGGCTTTTCCAGGCACGGTGGCAACCTGGGAACCGACGGTTCAGTGGCCTATCTTTTCAGCAAAACCGGGATTCTGAGCTTTGCCCCAGGATTGTCCGAGGACGCCCTGATGGAGGTAGCCCTGGAGGCCGGGGCCTCGGATATCGTGAGCAACGACGATGGTTCCCTGGATGTTACCAGCACGCCGGAGGATTTTGCCCGGGTGCGTGACGCCATGACCGCTGCCGGATTCAGCCCCGCCAACGCCGAAATTACCTTCGACGCCAGAATCCGGGTCGCGGTGGCGGGCGAGGATGCCGAACGGCTGGTGAAACTGGTAGAGGCCCTGGAAGATCTCGATGACGTGCAGAATGTCTATACCAATGCCGATCTCCCTGAGGATCTCCTGGAAGACGGGTGAGACCCGTGAGACCGATGACGGCCCCCATGCCCCGTATTCTGGGCGTTGATCCCGGATCTCGGGCCACGGGGTTTGGGGTCATCGACAGCGATGGCCGGCAATCACGCTGGGTGGCGAGTGGCGTGATCCGCACCACCTCGGAGGCGATGCCGGCCCGTCTGGGCGAGATCTATCGGGGAATGCGCCAGGTCGTGGAACAACACCGTCCGTCGGTGCTGGCGGTCGAGGCGGTGTTCATGTCCCGCAACCCGGATTCCGCCCTCAAGCTCGGCCAGGCCCGGGGGGCGGCGATTTGTGCCGGGGTGGCGGGGGAGATCGGCGTTCACGAATACGCCACCCGTGCGATCAAGCAGGCGGTGGTGGGAACCGGGGCCGCCACCAAGGATCAGGTGGCGGAAATGGTCAGGCGTTTGCTGAACCGCACGGCTCCGCTGGCCGCCGACGAGGCCGATGCTCTGGCCGTGGCCCTCTGTCATGCCCACAGCATGGTTATGGGTCAGCGGCTGGCGAGGTTGGGGGCATGATCGCCCATCTCCGTGGTACCCTGCTGGCCAAACAGGTGCCCATCGTGGTGCTGGAAGTGGGTGGCGTCGGATATGAGCTGGAGGTGCCGCTATCCACCTTCTGGGATCTGCCCGAGACCGGCGCGCCTTTGGCCCTCTTTACGCATCTATCGGTTCGGGAAGACGCTCATAGCCTCTATGGTTTTTTTCGCGAGGCCGACCGGACGCTGTTTCGCAGCCTGCTCAAGATCTCCGGGATCGGTGCCAAGATGGCCTTGGCGGTACTCTCGGGGATGACGGTTGATGAATTCGTCGAGTGTGTTCGGCATGGCGACACCAGCCGTCTGACCCGTTTGCCGGGTATTGGTAAAAAGACCGCCGAGCGCCTTTTGATCGAGATGCGCGATCGGGTGGACGCCCGGTTTCCGGGTCTCGCCACCCAAAAAACCGTGGGTGGCGTTGGCGGCGGCGGGAGTCGTCTCAGCTTGGCACCCACGGCGCTCGAGGATGCCATCGAGGCCCTCGCCGCCCTCGGCTACAAACCGGCAGACGCCAGCCGTATGGCCCAGGCGGTGGCCACCGAGGGCATGTCGAGCCAGGACATCCTGCGCGCCGCCCTGCGCTCGGTGAAATTCTAGGCCACCCACGGTTATTTCACTGTGCGGGCGAGTCCGGCAGGGGCGTCTGAATGGCGGGGGCGGGCAGCAGCCAGCGCGCCAAGACAGCGGACATCTGTGCGCCGGAGTAGGGCTTGGATAGATAATCGTCCATGCCAGCCGCCAGACACCTCTCCCGGTCACCGGTTACCGCGTTGGCCGTGACCGCCACGATGGGCCGACGCGGTGCGCCAGTCGCCGCCTCGTAGGCCCGAATCGCCATCGTGGCCTCAAAACCGTCCATGACCGGCATCTGGCAATCCATCAGGATCAGATCGAAGGCCTGTTCCTGATATTGCACGACGGCCTCGTGGCCATTGTCGGCGAGACTCGGCTCAATCCCTGCGCGGCTCAGCCAGGCCTGCGCCATGATCTGGTTGACCCGATTGTCCTCGACCACCAATACCCGCCCGACAAAGCTCGGGCGAGTATTGGCAACCTTGGCAAGGGCCTCGACACCCTTATCCTGTCCCAACTCCCTCGATTCCGTCGATTCCCTCGACTCGCTGATGGGCAACGCCAATGCCACCTGGAAACTCGATCCCCGTCCCGCCTCGCTGTCCAGGGTGATTTCGCCGCCCATGAGGTGAATCAGCCTGCGACAGATGGCTAACCCCAAGCCCGTACCGTCGAATTTCCGGGTCGTGGAGCTATCCGCCTGGGAAAAATGCTCAAAGATTTTCTCGCGAGACTCGGGCGGGATACCGGTTCCCGTGTCGCTGACCGACAGGATAAAGGCCAGTTTCCCGCCTTCTTCGGCGCGTCTTTCCAGGCGAACCTGAATGCTGCCCTGCTTCGTGAACTTCAGGGCATTGCCCAAGAGATTGGTGAGAACCTGGCGCAAACGCATCGGGTCGCCACGCACCCTCGATAGACTCGGCACCTCGACGGCCAACCCCAACCCCAAACCCTTGGCCTGGGTTGACTGCTCAAACAGGTGAGTGGTGTCCTCGACCAGCTTCCCCAGATCAAAATCCACCGTTTCCAGTTCAAGGCGGCCGGATTCAATCTTCGAGAAATCCAGGATGTCGTTGATAATATTCAGAAGATGCCGGCCGGACTGTATCAGAATAGCGGTAAAGCGCTGCGGCTCAGGCTCAAGGCAGGTTTTTTGCAGCAGTTCCGCCATGCCCAGAATGCCATTCATGGGGGTGCGGATCTCATGACTCATGGTTGCCAGGAATTCGCTCTTGGCACGGCTGGCCGATTCGGCACGATCCTTGGCCAGAGTGAGTTCCGCAGTTCGCTCCATCACTTGCTGCTCCAGGGTTTCCAAGACTCGAGCCAAACGCCGATCCCGTTCGTCGAGCTGTTCCACCATGGCATTGAAACCATCCGCGAGCAGGTCAAGTTCGTCGATGCCGGTGGGCGCTGCACGTCCCGAAAGATCGCCCGCCGATACACACGTCATCGTGGTGGTCAGCGCGGTCAGCGGATCCGTCACCCGTCTGACCAGGCGACGTTGCAGGTGCAAAAAAAGCCAGAACGCGATGGGAACCGCGATCACCACCATCAACGCATACAGCGCCAGCTGGGCGTAGAGACTGGCCAGGTCAATGCCCAGCCTGACCCAGCCCAGCCGTTGACCCTCAAAAATAACCGCCCGTTGAAAAACGATCTGGGTCAGGTCGAAGCGATAACTCTCCTGTGTGGGTTCGAACACCAGGGAGACCGGGCTTTCCGAGCGTGGATACTGCGCAAACGGCTTTCCGTCACGATTGAATACTTGGGCGAATGGCACATTGGGCAAAATATGCAGGGTTGCCAGGGCATCCGTGGCGCTTCTTTCGTCGTTGAACAGGAGCGGTGCCGCCAGATTCTCGTGCAGGATTGCCAACTGGTTGTAACCGTTGTCCAGGTAGGTCTGGAACATCAACCAGGAACTGGCCGTGATGACCAGTATCACCAGCATCCCCATCACGATACTCAGGACAATGAGATTGATACGCCGCAAATGGGCCAGCAGGGGGCGGGGATGGTAAGGCATCAGGCAGGAAATCTCCGGCAGGAAGAGGGTTTTTCTGACCCCTGGCATTATCTTGGAGACATCGTTCATCTCCAATATCCCATTTTATCCGGTTCGGTCAGCGTATCCCCAGGGGGTTTTCCGGTTTCACCCTGACGACCATCTGGGATAAAGCATGATTCCGATTGTGAGTGTTCGACAACTCGGTTATGTTTGACCTATGAGCAATGTCATTCCATTCCCCTCCACGGTCGTCGTAATTGTGACCAGACACCAGGACGACGGGATATGGGTTGCCGAGTGTGATGCGTTGTACCTGGTGACCGAAGCCGCAAGCTTCGATGAATGGGTGGCGCGTGTTCAAGAAGTCGCGCCAGATTGCATTGCTGCAAACGCTTTTCCCATTTGGCCAGGCTCTCTGCGGTTGCGTTTTGAATTTGAGCAAGGAATGCCTGAGCGCCAGGTCGGCTGACCGATGGATAACTCAAAATATCGCAGCAAACACTATCGCCTGTGGATCCCGGTGGCCGCCGGGTTCTTGTGTGCCCTCCTGGCCGCCGCTTGCACCGGGCCTTTTGAGGATCGCACCCTTGAGCGCCAGCTCTATGTGTTTGGAACCATCGTCACCCTGAGCTATTACGACATTG
>JBAXSA010000149.1:0-7016 GCA_037130945.1 Pseudomonadota bacterium
GAAGAAGCGCCTCTTTCTCGAAGGATTGCAGTTTGGGCATGAATTCTCTCTAAATAAAATACCGGGATCTGGCGGACATCCACCATTTGGCAGGGATAGAATGGCCTATTTTCCCGGTTACCGCGCCGGGGTCAAACCCAAAATTTCAACGCTGCCCCAACCGGTGATCGACCCACCTCTGACCAGGAGCTTTTTTCATGGATCTTCTCAACAGCCTGTTTTCCCTGCTGCTGCATCTCGATCAACAGTTATGGGTGCTGTTAAATCAGTATGGGGGTTGGATTTACCTGCTCTTGTTCGCGATTATTTTCAGCGAGACCGGCTTGGTGGTCGCCCCTTTTCTACCGGGGGACTCCCTGTTATTTGTCACGGGTGCCCTGGCGGCGCAAGGGGGGCTGCGACTCGAGTGGATTCTGCCGTTATTGGTCTCGGCATCGTTTCTCGGCGACAACACCAACTACGGGATCGGCCGTTACCTCGGTTCCCGGATGTTTGGCATCCATGAAAACTCACGCTGGTTTAACCCGGCCCATTTGCAACGCACCCAGATCTTCTATGATCGCCACGGGGGCAAGACGGTCTTTATCGCCCGTTTTCTACCCATTCTTCGAACCTTCGCACCCTTTGTTGCGGGTATTGGCCGGATGGACTATCGCCGTTTTCTCGCCTTCAGCGGCGCTGGCAGCCTGACCTGGATTGTTCTGTTGTGCGGTGCGGGCTATCTCTTTGGCAATCTGCCCTGGGTACGCGATCACCTCACCCTGGTGATTCTCGGCATCATCGTTCTCTCCTTGGTGCCTGTCATAGTCGGGATCTGGCGGGAACAGGCGCGGCCAACACCCGCAACGCCGCCCTGATGATTCGTCATAATTCTGATGATAAACCCTATAATGGCGTTCCGTTCCGATCCCACCACGACCGTCACCCTATTGCCAGAACCTGCCATGCACAATCCCGACTCGACGCCCGCCAAAAAACCCTGGGGTGGCCGCTTCCAGGAAGCCACCGATGCCTTTGTGGAGGCCTTCACGGCCTCAGTGGGATTTGATCGGCGCCTCTACCGGCACGACATCCAGGGTTCCGTGGCCCATGCCCGGATGCTGGCCGCTCGCGGCATCCTGAGCGAGACGGATCGCGATGCGATTCTGGCGGGGCTCATGGCCATCCAGGGCCGGATCGAGGCGGGGGATTTTCCCTGGTCAGTGGGGCTTGAGGATGTTCATATGAACATCGAAGCGGCGCTTACCCGGGACATCGGCCCGGCCGGCAAGCGACTGCATACCGCCCGCTCCCGCAACGATCAGGTCGCCACCGATGTGCGTTTGTGGCTACGCGACGAGGTGGGTGCCATTCAGGCTGAACTACGGCGATTTCAGGGGGGCCTCCTGGTGCTGGCGGCGCGGGAGGCAGATACCCTCATGCCCGGTTTTACCCACTTGCAAATCGCCCAGCCCGTGACCTTTGGGCACCACCTGATGGCCTGGTTCGAGATGCTGATCCGGGATCACGAGCGTCTGACCGATTGCGCCCGCCGTCTCAATCGTCTGCCGCTCGGCGCGGCGGCGCTAGCCGGCACCAGTTACCCCATTGACCCTCATGACACCGCCGCCCGGCTGGGTTTTGATGGCCCTTGCGAGAACTCCCTCGATGCCGTGTCGGATCGCGATTTTGCCATCGAATTCCTGGCCGCTGCCGCGATTTTGATGATGCATCTTTCGCGCATGGCCGAAGAGTTGATCTTGTGGGCCTCAACCGCCTTTGGTTTTGTAGATCTCCCTGATCGCTTCTGTACGGGTTCATCGATCATGCCGCAAAAGAAAAATCCGGACGTGCCAGAGCTGGTACGCGGCAAAACTGGCCGTATCTATGGGCACCTGATGGCCTTGCTCACCCTGATGAAGGGTCAGCCCTTGGCCTACAACAAAGACAACCAGGAAGACAAGGAGCCATTATTCGACACCGCCGACCAATTGCGGGGTTGTCTTAAGGTCTTTGCCGACCTGGTGCCAAACATTCAACCCCGGCGCGACGCTATGCGCGAGGCTGCCCGGCAAGGTTATTCCACGGCCACCGACCTGGCCGATTATCTGGTACGCAAGGGTTTGGCGTTTCGCGACGCCCATGAGGTGGTGGGCCGTGTGGTCAGCCATTGCCTGGCGCAAGGTTGTGATCTGGCCGGGTTGCCGATCGCTGAACTACAAAACTTTTCAGCACTGATCGAGGCCGATGTCCTACGGGTTCTGACCCTGGAGGGCTCGGTGGCGTCTCGCAACCATTTTGGCGGCACCGCGCCCGATCAGGTACGCGCTGCGGTTATCCGGGCGCGGGCGCGTCTTGAGGCCCTGATGCCTTCCGCCCGGCAGGATTAGCAACGGCCATGGCAAGACATGAGACTGGCGATTGCCTCGACGCTCTGGATGAACGGCTGCAAGCCTTCGCCTTGGTACGAGACTGGGAGCGCTTTCACTCCCCCAAAAACCTGGTGATGGCGCTGGCCGGGGAGTGTGGCGAATTGATTGAACACTTCCAATGGCTCACCGAAACCGAGAGCCTGGCGCTACCGGCCAGTCAACGTCATGAGGTGGCGCTGGAAATGGCCGATATTCTGATCTACCTAATCCGTTGTGCCCAACGCCTTGATATTAATCTCATTGGTGCCGCATGGGAAAAAATTGCCATCAACGAACAGCGCTATCCGGCCCAACAGGTCTTTGGCAAGGCCCTGCGGGCCCGCGATCTCACTTCGGATGACACCCCCGAGGCAAAAAACTCATGACCAGCAGCGATTCCGATACCTCATCCCTTTCCCCTCTCAACAGTATCGAAGATCGTGAAGATGTCGATGAGATTGTCAAGCGTTTCATGGCCATCAATCAAAGGCGTCTGGAACGTGCCAAGGCCGATCTGACAGAGAACCAGCGGTCGTTTCTCACCCTCCTGCCTCTGCTCTTTCAGGACAACCATATGGGTCTGCCGGGCTTTATCAGCGATGATATCCCCGCCGGCATTCCCGATTACAGCCCTGGGCGTGACGAATTGGCGGCCGCCCGCCGTTTCTCGAATACATTCACTCTGCGACGCCGTGCCTTCCGCCGCTATTTCATACGGGGCATCTATCTCATGGGCAGCATGGGCACGGTGGGATACAGCCACGCCAGCGACTGCGATGTGTGGTTGTGCCACGATCCCGAGATGGACAGCACGGATATTCTAAAACTCCAGGCCAAAAGCCGTCATATTGAAGCCAAGAGTCGAGATCTGGGGCTGGAGATGAACATTTTTGTGATGAGCGCGGAAAATTTTCGCGAAGGTCGATTGGAGAGTCTCTCCCACGAAAGTAGCGGTACAGCCCAACATATTTTTCTATTGGAAGAGTTCTACCGTACCAGCCTTCTGCTAGCGGGCCGTCCCCCCCTGTGGTGGGTGGTGCCACCTTCGCAGGAAAAAAATTATCGCGATTTCGCCCAGGGATTGCTGGAACAGGGCATGATCCATGCCGATGAATTTCTGGATTTTGGGGGCATGGTTGAAATGCCGGCCGAGGAACTCTATGGGGCCACCGTCTGGACTCTTTTTAAGGGCATTGAAACACCCTACAAGGCCATCTTGAAGATCATGCTCATGGAGGCCTATATCGAGGACTATCCCAACCCGAATTGGCTGGCGGTGCAGTCCAAATCTGCCATCTATGACGGCGAAACCGATTTGACCACCCTGGATGCCTATTTTCTGCTGTATCGGCAGGTGGAGCGTTACCTCAGCCGCCACAATCAGATGGATCGTCTGGAATTGGCACGACGGGCGTTTTATATCAAAACCGGGGAAAGGCTCAGTGAACAACGCACCCATGGTTGGCGCAACGAGATCATACAGGGCCTCATCCGGGAGTGGGGATGGGGTCAAAGTGAACGGATTTTACTGGATAGCCGGTCAACCTGGAAAGTCGAGCGTGTTCTGGAGGCCCGCCAAGGGCTCGTCAGCGAATTATCTCGCAGCTACCGGACGCTGACTGAATTCGCCCGTACCCAAACCCAGGCTGATCGAATCGACCCGAACGACCTCAACCTCTTGGGGAGAACCCTGTATGTCGCCTGGGAACGCCGGGCAGGGAAAGTCGAGCGGATCAATCCCGGAATCTCGTCCAACTTGGCCGAGCCTCAGCTGACTTTCTATCACGCTGCCCTAAAAAATGGTCAGAAAAGCTGGCTATTGTTCAAGGGCAAGGTCGATCCCAACGATCCCAAGCGCCCTCTCCCTCTCAAGTCCTCCCTGAGCCTGATTGAACACCTGATCTGGTTGGAGGTCAACCGTATCATCCGCTGGGATACGGCCTATTTTTTGTTGCCGCCTGGGTGCCCGGTGACCCTCGGAGAATTGCGTAAATTGCTCGAGGCGGTCCGGGAAATGTTTGGCAAAGACGCGGTTTTTGAGACCCAGTCCAGGGATCTCAAACGAGCCGCCTATCCCCGCCTCCTGGCCTTATTCCTGAATGTGGGCGTAGATCCCTCAGATCCCCTGGTTCGAGAAGGTCGTGTTGTGACCAGTGATCGTTTTGATCCACTCAGCTTTGGGGCCTTCCACACCAATCTTGTGGTGCAAATAGAGCGAGTCATCGTGAGTAGCTGGGGCGAGCTGGAGGTTCATCGCTCCGAAGGGGCCGAGGGGTTAATGGATGCGCTGGCCTCTTTCCTCACCACGATCTGTCAGTCACCCCCTCTGGTGACGCCTCCGCAAATTCTCGGCCGCTGTTTCTCGGGTAGCCGCGCGGCTCTCATTGCCAAACGGGTTGAAGCCTTGTGTCAAGAGGCTGTTGCAATCTATCGCCGACACGCGAACAGCCGGTTTCTAGTCGAAATTGGCAACGCCTATTACCTGCTACGAGTCAGAAATCGTCAAATCACCTGGATCCGTCTGGAAACCCGTGAGGCGCTATACCAGGAGCTAGGAGGATCGCTCGGCCAGCATTCCCCCCTCACCCTGGAGGGCAATACCCTCGCTGAAACCCCATTGCAGACCCTCTACAACACCGCCAAAGAAGGTGAAATCAGCCTTTTTTACCTTGCCGGCAACCAAACCACCGAGATTTTTGTGGTGGATGAAACCAGTGCGCTATTCCGCCAAAGCCTAGCTACCACCGACCTCAAACATGCTCTGGTGCATTTTCAGCGATTCATTACCAGCATGCGATTGCTACGCAGCTACTGGGACGCTTCGGGGGGGGCTCGCACCCTGTTCGCCGCAGAGCCGGTCATCTATGCTCTAAAACGCCAGACGGATGGCTCATGGCGACCGGAACGGGTTGATGTCACGCCCAATCACAGCAGCGGCGATTATCTCGAATTGAAACTGGTTGCGGAGAACGAGGATCTTCTCGACAACCAATGTACTTTGATCTGTGACGGCCGGGAGTTCTCTTGTCTCGCATATGGTGAAGAATTGTTCCCAGCGGTAGCCTCTCACATCCGCAGACTACGGCATCATCAGGAACCCTATCCCATCTACCTGACCTCGGTGGAATTGGCCCAAACACCCATCGGCACGCCGCCGCCCGGTGTTGAACTCCTGCGCATCAAGATGCGGATGGAACGCCGCCTCAATCAGGCCCTTGATCTTCTTGATCAAACACTATCCGTAGCCTATCCATAAAAAACCATAAAAAAAACCTGGAGCAGGATCACCCGGGCACCAGGTTTTTTTGTCATCACCGCCTTCCGGCGATGAGATGAGCGTCATCCAGCGGATTTTCTAGCCGTCCCAGCGGAATCATCCTCCAGGGATTCAGGCATAAACCGTAAGACTCGAACCCCCACGGCGGTGATTAACAAGGCAACCGCAGCACCCCCAAGGCCCAGCAGAAATTCCGGCATCGTGGGAGTGTAGGAAGCAGCAGCACCCTGAACACCATCGTAAAAACCGCTATCCAGCAGGGTCATGTCCGGAAAAAGTTGCATCGGAAAGGCCTGTCCGCCAATGACAATCACATAAACGCTTGCGAGCCCACCCAACACCACCATGGCGCAAGCACCTGCAATCCACCTGCGGGAGGTGCCAAGAACGGGATGGTAGAGAATCCCGAGGGGTAGTAGGGAACCTATAAAGACATAACCTATCCAAAATAGCTTGGTATAAATACCGCCACTCAGAAGCAGGAAAGCCTCCAAGGCCTCCTTCTTGGCCGCATAGAGGTTCGTGAGGTGGTATGCCACCATGAAGTAAAGAACCGCCGCGACGAATACTCCCAGCAAATTCTTCAGGCGTGATAACAATTCCTGGCCCATCTTTCGATCATCCATGTGATACAGAAACATCGTCACGAGGATGAATATCGCGAGCCCAAAACTAAACGACATAATAACAAACAGGGGAGCCATCAAGGCGGAGTCGTAAGCCTGACGGGAAACCAGGAAACCAAAGATGGAACCCGTACCGGTGGTGAGCGCGAGGCGCCAGAGAAAAGCCAGCAGACCGGCATGTCGGGAATACGGGTTGGCCCGCCGCTCCATCATCGTCCACAGATAGACCACGACAATCACGATAAAACCGCTGTAAAGGTAGATGTTCCATGCAAAGATGGATTTGAAGTTGTAATGGGTCATCGCAACATAAAGACGATCCGGCCGTCCCAGGTCAAGCACTAGCACTAAAAGCCCCCCCACCAGCAGGGCAATCGACAAGAGACCAGACAGGCGGGCCAGAGGCTTATACGGGGCGCGCCCAAAGACAGAACCGATCGAAGCCACATTTAATGCCCCGGAAGCGGCCACGATAAGAAAGATGGCAAAGACATGCGGCATACCCCAGACCACCTGGTTGTTCATCCCGGTGACCCAATGTCCAAAGTGTTCCATATAGAGCGAGGATAATCCGCCAACCGCAGCGACGAGCGCTAGCGTACCCAAGAATGCCCAGTACACAGGGCCATCCGCACCCCATTCACGGTAATAAATTTTCTTCATCAACTGATCCTTGGCAGCCTATAAACTCGCATACCTGACACCCGTGTTGAGCGTGAGATC
>JBAXSA010000150.1:0-6979 GCA_037130945.1 Pseudomonadota bacterium
TATTTATATTATAAATCAATAAGTTATATTAAATAATTGAACTGAACCAGTGCCGTTCTTTCAGCCAACGCCCAACAACGATTTGCCGGTGGTTTTATTCTTTTGCCGTTAGGCGTAATAATTTCGTAGAACTGTTCAGGCGTAGCGTGCCCAACTTGTCCGGTTAAATCAACGGATGCCCATACCCCTCTTGGATCCTTATCGGGATTCTTAAAGTCTTTTGTTCTCCCATCTGACAACCGGACTTTATTCAGACCGGCTTTTGCATCCCACAAATTTTTGGCGTAAACAACAATGTGATCATGCGCTGGACCTAAATTCAGCCTTGCATCAGGAGAGGTACGTTTTTGCCAAACTATATGGGCTAAAAAATTTCCGCCACCAAACACCTCATCCATCAATAACCGCAGCGTCGCCACCTCGTTATCGTCGATGGAGACAAAGATTGCCCCATCCTCCCTTAAAAACTGCCGCAGTAGCACCAGACGCGGATACATCATGCACAGCCAGCGGTCATGGCGATCCAGGGTTTCGCCTTCCCGGCCCACCACTTCGCCCAGCCAGCGGCGGATCTCGGGGCTGTTGACGTTGTCGTTGTAGACCCAGCCCTCGTTGCCGGTGTTGTAAGGCGGGTCGATGTAGATGCACTTGACCTGCCCGGCATAGCGTGGCAACAAGGCTTTCAGGGCGTGAAGGTTGTCGCCCTGGACAATCAGGTTACCGCCAAAACCGCCCTCACCCCCAAGCGAGAGTTCCGGCACGGGCTCCAGCAGACGGAACGGTACGTCTTGATGGTGTTTGACGACGGCTTCTTTGCCGATCCAGTTTAATGTTGGCATCTTTCAAGTACCTGTGACTGATAGGCTTTGGGGATGAAGGCGGTCATGACTCGTCACCATGCGGTGATGTGCTTTCCTGAATGCTCTGAATCACGGGCTCCGATTTGGGCATGATCCGTTCGATTACGCCGTTACGGCTGACGATAATAGCCGTGCCAGTTTGCGCTGCCAGTTCGCGGGCGCGGCGTGCGGCACGCCGCAAGGCGTTTTGAGACAGGCGCAAATCGGCATCGTTCGCCCCTTTGATCGGTTTTGTGTTCATGGCTTTTCATCCCAATCCAACAACATCGGCTCGGAGCCTGCGTTGTCATACAGTGCCCAAGCGTCCACCCTCGGCGCATACAGGCGTTGAAAATTCTCGCGCCCAGCGGCAAAGCGCCGCCGGATCACGTCGTCTGGAATAGAATGGCCACCCTGTTTGACCCTCTGTGCCACTCGGGCAATGGCTTCCTCCGGGCTGTCTAGTTGCAGAAAAATCAGCTTGACGCGGTAGCCCGCCGTCTGCCACTGCTTGATCAGGCGCAGATAGCCGCGCCCCGACAACGTGGTTTCAAAGGCAAAACTCCTGTGCGCGGAGACATGCCGCGTCAACTCCCGCAACATCAGCCGCCCGGCCTGAATGGCGGCGGTCTCTGGGAAAAATGGCGCAAGGCCCGCCGCGATCAGATCGGCATTGACGAACACGGGACAGTCGGCCTCGTTGGGCAGGAACTCGCGGGCAAAAGTAGTTTTTCCCGCGCCGTTTGGCCCAGCGATGATGATAACGCGCAAGTTGACGACAGCCGCCTTACCGATCCAGTTTAATGTGGGCATCTTGAGTCCTTGGCCTCGATGTCACCCTGCATCAGGGGCCGCAAGGCGTGGAGCAGATTGGGGAACAGCAGAGGATTATCCCGCTCCATCTGGGCCAGCAGGGCCTTGGATCGCACACGCTGGGTGGGGGCCGTAAAACAGGCCGGGCAGCTATCCGGCACGATGGGCAGCCCGGCGCTTTTGGCGAACTCGGCAGTTTGACGTTCGCGGCAGTAGACCAGGGGGCGAATGATGCGCAGATCCCCCTTGTCGTTCCGGTAATGGGCGCGCATCGTCCAGAGACGGCCGTTATAACAGGCTGACATCAGGAAACTCTCGGCCAGATCGTCAAGGTGCTGGCCGAGCGCCAGGACGTTATAACCCCGCTCCCGGCACAGGCGGTACATAATGCCGCGTTTCATGCGGGAGCAATAGGCGCAGAAAGAATCGCCATCGATCCGGGTCTGGGCCTGGTCAACAATCGCCTGGCGCTCGAAGAGATAAGGCACCCCCAGCATTTGGTAGTAAGGTAGCAGGACGGCGGGCTCAAATCCTTCGACCTGGGGGTCGACCGTCAGGATCCCCAATTCAAAACGCACCGGGGCATAGCGCTGCAAATGGAGCAGAATCTGCAACAGTGAGAGGGAATCCTTGCCGCCAGAAACCCCGAGGAGGATCCGGTCGCCATCCTGGATCATGTGATAATCACCAATCGCACGGCCGACCTTGCGCAGCAGGGATTTAGGAGGAATGGCGGGAACCGGCATGGCGTGTTTTTTATCCTGAGCGAGAGAAAAAAAGAAGAAGCGTCAGAAGACGGGTTTTTACAACAAGCGGCAAAGAATGAAAATGGCTAATTTGTCAATTTACTGACTGGGTGCAGCGTTTTTAACAGAAGTGATTTATGCACAGATGTCAAGCCCGCAGTGGATATCGGGGAAAAAAGCCCATGGGTCATTTGTGAATTATTTATCTAATTGAAAATATTATGTTTTTTATTTGTAGGTTATTTTCCCATCGGCTCTGGCAGCGGGTTCTGACGCGGGTTTTGGCGGTTTTTATAGAACTCTTCCACAGGGTTATCCACAGGGTTTGTTGATAAAGTCTGATTATTTATCATGAACAGTTGGTTGTGAGAATATCATGACAAATGACTGTAAGAAGGTTCAGCAACCTCCTGAAATGGCATCGCCATCCCTGTTATGTGTGGCGGTGCCATTGGCCTTGCCTGATTTGCAGTACCTGCCGCCACCAGGAGATGACCCATTGCGTCCCCTGGGCAGCCGGGTGCGGGTACCCGTGGGGTCACGCCAGTATGTGGGGGTATTGGTGGCGATCACGCCAACGGCGGCCATTGACCCCCAGCGCCTAAGGCCCGCTACGGCCTGGCTGGGTGATGAGCCGCTGCTGTCTGGCCAGGATCTGGATTTGCTGCGTTGGTGCGCGGGTTATTACCGTTATCCGCTGGGGTTGGTATGGGAGACGGCGGTTCCGGCGGTGGTTCGGGAAAAGGGCTTGCTGCCACCCCCGGAAAACCGGGGCTGGCGATTGACCGAAGCCGCGCCCCTTGCGGACGCTCCGGCCCTGGCACGCGCGCCGCGTCAGCAGGCGCTGCTGGAGACCCTGCGAGCTGGCCCTCAAAGCGAGGTAATGCTGCGCCAATCCCCCGCCTGGGATCGGGCGATGGTGCGGCGTTGTCAGGAAAAAGGCTGGATCACATCCTGGACGCCTCCGACCGATCCCTGTGAGCCCGCACCCCTGGCCGCCTTGGAGCGGATACTCAACGCCGAGCAGTCCGTGGCGGTGGCGGCGGTGGGAGAGCAATTGGGGCGGTTTGGCTGCTTCGTGTTGGAAGGGGTGACTGGCAGTGGCAAGACCGAGGTTTATCTGGCCCTGGCCCATCGGGTCGTGAGTGAAAGGCGGGAACAGGTGCTCTTGCTGGTGCCAGAAATCGCCCTGACCCCGCAACTCCTAAGCCGTTTTCAGGCGGTGTTTGGGGATACTGTCGCGGTCTTGCACTCTGGTCTGTCCGATGGCGACCGGGCACGCCACTGGAGTCAGGCGGCGCGTGGGGCACTGGCTGTGGTGATTGGTACCCGTTCGGCCCTGTTTGTGCCCCTGCCACGGTTGGGCTTGATCCTGGTAGACGAGGAACACGAGCCTTCTTTCAAACAGGTCGAGGGGCTTCGTTACCAGGCCCGGGATGTGGCGGTATGGCGCGCCCACCACTGGGGATGTCCGGTGTTGCTGGGCTCCGCGACACCGGCCCTCGAGACATTGCACAACCTGGCGGCTGGCCGCTATCGTCATTTGACCCTGACGGAGCGGGCCAATGGGGCCGTGGCACCGCATCTGGCGCTGGTGGATCTGGCCGCCGGCAACGCCGGCGCGGGACTGACGGCCATCGGTCTGGCCGCCGTGCGGACGGTGCTGGAACGGGGCGAACAGGTGCTGCTGTTTCTCAATCGCCGCGGTTTTGCTCCGGTGCTGGCCTGCGTCGGATGCGGCTGGATAGCGCCCTGTCCGCATTGTGACGCCAAGCTGGTAGTCCATCGCCGCGAGGCCCGGGTGTGTTGCCACCATTGTGGCTGGTCGACACCGGAATATCACAAATGCTCCCGCTGTGGCGCTGCGCCGCTGATTCGCATCGGCCAGGGCACCGAACGGGTGGAAAACGAGGTGGCGGATCTGTTTCCCGGCCAAACCCTGCTCCGCATCGACCGCGATACCGTGCGCCGGCGGGATGCGCTACAAACGGCCCTGGCGGCGGCGCAAAGCGGCCAGGCCGGTTTGTTGATTGGCACCCAAATGCTGGCCAAGGGACACCACTTTCCCCATCTCACCCTGGCGGTGGTGATGGATGCCGATCAGGGACTCTTCAGCACCGATTTCCGCGCCGCCGAACGCCTGGCCCAGCAGATCGTCCAGGTGGCGGGAAGGGCGGGACGTGCGGATCGCCCCGGCCGGGTGTTGATTCAAACCCGGTTTCCCCACCACCCCCTGTTGATCGGTCTCCTGACCGGGGGTTACCGGGCATTCGCCGAAACCGCCCTGGATGAACGCCGTCAGGCGGCCTTGCCGCCCTATAGCTACCAGGCTCTCCTGAGGGCCGAGGCCAAGACGCCAGAACCGCCCCAGGCCTTTTTAGTGGCCGCCCGGGATCGCTGTTTGGCCCAGGCGATGGCGACGATCCGTTGCTATGGCCCCGCCCCCGCTCCCATGCAGCGCCGTGCTGGCTTTCACCGCTTTCATTTATTGGTGGAGGCCCCGGAACGCCGGGCTTTACACCAGCTACTCGACCTCTGGCTACCCGGCCTCAAGGATGAAGTGACCACCCGCAGCGTCCGCTGGGCGCTGGACGTAGATCCTCAGGAGGGATAGCTTGCCGATCCCACGGCCTTGGAAGTGGTTTACCCGGCGATCCTGTGGCAAAGTATCCTAGCGGGTGAGCGGGCAGAAACTACAGGGAACTGCTCGGCCACACCCTGAATCCGCTGGAAACACCCCCGGCGATTGTCATAGAACGCAAATAGAATTGACGGGATGGCCAGGATGTTCAACCCCACCCAAGTGCTGATCGAACACTTCATCAAAAGGCTACGCGCCAACTATCTGCGCGTTTATGGCATTCGCGAGCCGGAAATTCCTGGTCTTCTGGCCTTTTGCGGACGGATGGCGCTTGAAAATATCGCCAACAGCGATGCCCTTTACCATGACATGAATCACACCATGTTCGTCACCGATGTGGGTCAGGAAATCCTTTATGGCCGACACATTCAAAGCGGTGGCGTGGGGCCTCTGGATTGGCTGGATGCGGTTATTGCCCTGCTCTGTCACGATATTGGCTATGTCCGTGGCCTCCTGCGTGACGACCGGCCTAACCACTTTGTGCTGGACGCCGAAGGCCATGCCCTCAACCCGCCCCCGGGTGCCACCGACGCCTGTCTGACCCGTTGGCATGTATTCCGCTCCAAAACCTTCGTCCGGGAGCGTTTTGCGAATGTCCCGCGCATCAACCTCGAACGGATTTGCGAGTGTATCGAGAGAACCCGTTTCCCGGTGCCGGATGACCCGGAGTATCGCCGCACCGACGATCTGCCCGGTTTGGTGCGCAGCGCCGATTTGATCGGACAAATGGCCGATCTCAATTATCTGAAAAAGAGCGCCGCGCTGTTTTATGAATTCGAGGAGTGTGGTGCCAACACCCATCTCGGCTACACCAGCCCGGCGGACGTGCGCGAATCTTACCCGGGATTTTTTTGGCAGGTGGTGCGTCCGCTGATTCACACCGCCATCTACCACCTGCAAGTCACACAAACCGGCAAGATCTGGATTGCCAGTCTGCACGCCCACGTCTTTGCCGTGGAGCATCGGCAGCGTGCTACGGATCTATCGGCCCCACCGGCGTTACCCGTCGACGTCGACATGGGGTAATAAAGGCTGTCCGGACTGTCAGTCTGCCCTTTCGACCCGGTTGCGACCGTTTTCCTTGGCCCTGTACAGCGCGGCATCCACTTGGGCAATCAACGCCTCGGGATGTTCGACCTCCGGTGAGAGTTCCGCAACCCCTAGGCTGATGGTGTAGCGGATCGGTGGCTCCCCCTCGACGACATGGGTCTCGATGGCGCTGCGTAACCGTTCGGCGAAGATCATGGCCGCATCCGTCGGCGTGGCAACCAGCAACACCCCGAATTCCTCCCCGCCATAACGTCCGCCGATATCGGTTCGACGGTGATATCCCAGTCCGTGGGCAAAATACGGGCCAGTTGTTTGCGGGCCATGCCGGAATCATCGCAGATGAGGACAGAGGTTGACATGAGATTTCTCGTGCAGAGGAAGCCGGGCGATCATCCTGACTAATGGTGTCATTATCGCTACTGTCGGCGTATTGTGCGAGAGGTTGTTGCCGGATCCCGGCAGGTGGCGCGGCATTTTTGGGTTGACACACGACAAGCACATGGCAGTTGGAAATCCGGGACAGGTTGCACTCCTGCTATTGATATTATTGAATTCAGCCGTCTCCCTTTGTTACGGCGCGTCGAGCCACACCCTGAGTGTTTTCAAGGCGGGTTCCGGCACCATCAGCAGTGTTCCCGCCGGCATCCATTGCGGGCCGGCCTGTTCAGCCAGTTTCGTCGATGACACCCGTGTCACCCTGGCGGCCATGCCGGCGAGCGGCTACAGTCTCACTGGTTGGGGCGGCGATTGCTCGGGAACGGCCAGCCGCTGCACCGTCATCCTGAGCGCCGCCCGGACGGTTACGGCGACCTTCGGCAACGCCACCCTGCTGCTGCAGTTGCGCGTCAACGGACAACCATGATGGCATTCTGGATAGCACCTACAAGGAT
>JBAXSA010000151.1:0-6917 GCA_037130945.1 Pseudomonadota bacterium
ATCTGGAGGATCGGACGGATTAGGAGGGGACGAACCTACGGGTTGCTGTACTACGTTCCTCACCAATCCGATCCTTGCATTGGCCGCAAGAACATTGCTTTTCCTCCTCGGACAGGTCGACCACAACCGGCACACGAGGCAGGTGCTCTGGAAGGGGACGACGCCCACCGGGCTCGCGCATGTACGCTGCAACCTGTACTGACGGTTTCGCCGGGGTAGAAGCATCCGGGGGAGGGGCTTCGTCAAATAGCGAAAGTTGGTTCGGGTCAAAGCGCTCGAATTTCGCACCAAAACGCCGTTGCAACAGGTACTGAATCTTCTCATTCAGTAACCGATTCTCATCCATGAGGGACTCAATAATCTGCCGATACCAGGCAAGATATGATGACGATATTAGTCGTAATAATTATGACTGGCCATGATCTCATTGGACGGGGTTAACTGGGTGCTTACCATGCCTGTTCTTTCTCAACCCGCAACTACCCGGCACGAGAACTTGAATCTTCGTATCAAACCAGAAGATCGTAGATTGATTAATCGCGCTGCTCGGATCTTGGGCAAGACCGGATGGACTTCATGCTGGAGGCCGCCCATTTCTTCATTACTGAACACAGCTTAAATTACTGTCTTGAATACAGGGTTCACTATAGTCCTACGCTGACGCCACCACCCGGTTACGTCCCTCTTGTTTGGCCTGGTAGAGCATGGCATCCGCCGCCCCCAGCAGTTCGCCTGGTGGTGCCTTATTATCGGGAACCCCATACGCCACGCCCACACTAATCGTCACCACCGGGGCGGCGCTGTTCCTCGCGTGTGGAATCTGGCAGATATAGACTGACTGGCGTAATTCTTCCGCGACCTGTACCGCTTCCTCCCCCATGAGGCCGGGTAGTATCGCGACGAATTCCTCGCCGCCATATCGCGCCACCAGATCACAGGGGCGATTGACCGTGTTCGCCAGTGCAAGTGCTACCTGCTTCAGGCAGTCATCGCCACCCTGATGCCCGTAGTGGTCGTTATAGGTCTTGAAATGATCAACATCGATCATGACGACGGCTAACGGTAATCCCTGACGCGCAGCCCGCTGCCATTCCGCCTCCCAGATCGCGTCAAACTTGCGCCGGTTGGCAATACCGGTCAGGCCGTCACACTCGCTCAATTGTTGCAGTCGATGATTGGCCTCTGACAGTTCACGGGTGCGCTCCGCAACCTGCCGCTCTAAATTTTCATAAAGTTGTGCGTTTTCAATGGCAATGGCGGCTTGAGCGGAGAGCATTTTCAAAATCTGGATACGGCCGGGAGTGAATGCGCCAGCTAGCTGATTGTTTTCCAGATACAGCACCCCGTTCAGGCGGTTCTGCACCAGTAACGGCATACAGAACACTGAACGCACACCTTGGCGTTGGACATAGGGATCGCGGCCAAAGGCAGAATCCTGGCCGGCATCGTCGAGCGTCAAATCCTGCCGGATACGGATCACATAACGGATCATCGCCTCGCAGACCGTCGATGCCGTCGCCAGAGGAATGCGTTCCAGCCGGGCATTTCTATCCAGCACGGTGGCTTGGGCGGCAATCGACCAAGAGTCCGGGCCGGGCAGCAGCAGATAACCTCGCTCCGCGCCAGCGTTTTCAATGACAATTGCCATCAGCTTCTGCAACAGGCCGTCGATCTGAATTTCGCTGGACAGGATCAGAGACGCTTTGAGTACCGTATCGAGATCCAGCCGGTGGGTGGAAATAGCTGAGGTGGCCTGGCTGCTGGACGAGGTGCTGATCGGCCTCGCCAAGGCGGCGCTGGTCAGCAGCCCCGCAAATTCTTGATTCAGCGCCTGGGCCTTGCCGGTCGCACCCCATTGATAATAGTGGAATACCGCTTCCTCAAGTTCGGGTCTGGCACGTTTGCGCTGATCTTGGTGCAAATGGAGCCGCCCAGCCCGTTCCTGACTCAGCGCCTGTCCCGCTGGGCGGTGATGCTGACGAGCCAGTGTAACGGCTTGACCATAGCCGGCGAGGGCATCCTCTGGACACTGTCTAATCCGGGCCTGTTCCGCCCGCAGCAATTGCTCCTGCCAGGCAAAGTTCTCTGGGCAGTTTTCCGTCCAAAGGGTGAAATTGGCAATGGCCTCACCCAAAGTCTCGGCGATTACTGCCTGTTCCCCGACCTCAGCCTGATGGTAGATCGAGGCCCCGGCCAGCGCACGGTAAAAGGTGAACACGGTAGTCTCGTACAAAATGGGTATGTACTGCATCCAGTCGGCATGGGCACTCGCAAAATCCCAGGCCGCACGCCATTGGCCGAACAGGTAGAGTAACTGTAGCTTGAAATTCAGAAAATAGGCCAGGCCGTGGCCGAAGCGGGTTTCCGGTTGCTGCCAATGTTCCAGCCAAGCGGTTTCGTCAATTTCGTCCGTGCTCAAGGAGGTTAGATCCGATCCCTCGCCCTTTAGCCGCTGCAGAAAGAGTTGGCAGAAGCGCTCACTCATCAGAAACGGCGAACCGCTTTTGGCATAGAACGCCAGACTGATAGCGCATTCCTCCAACGCCTTGTCGACCGTTAGCGCCGCCAGGGTGGTTTTGGGAATCATGGTGCGGGCGTAGCCAGCGAAGACCAGATTGCCATTCTCGATCCCGTACTGATAGGCCTGTTGATAGACCTCGATTTGTTCGGATAGAGGCTGCACCCAGTGCAGGGAGCAGACTGCGTACAGAAATGTGACCTGGGCGCGAATCCGCAGATTGGGATAACGCTCATTGAGGCGCATTGCCAAGGTGCCCAGCGCATAGGCATCCTGGTAATTCCCGAATTGCCGGACGACAATCACCGTCGCCCAGGCAAATCCAATCGCCGACATGGTATTGTGGCCGTAGCGCATCGACCGGTTAACCACTTCCATCACCACATGAGGAAACAGGCTGGGGATGGCGATGTAGGTGCCATCGGTCAGAATCGCCATCAGCCGGATGATGCTGTCCTGTTCCCGATCTGTCACGTCGCCCAGTCCGATCAGATTGGCAATTGGGATCTGGTTCAGCAGGCGGGAATACTCGGCCATTTGTCGTTCAAAATCGGCCTGCAACCCGGATTCATCATGAGAGTCTGGCAAGTTCGCCCCAAATAGGCGCAAGGCGGTACGCGCCACCTCCACCAGATCGTTATATTTTCCTAAATTGTTGTACTGAATGATTTTTTGCAGGTATATGTCGGCCTGATCGTAGCGATCAGCGGCGTGTGCCAGCGCTGCGTCAATGTCAGCTTCAGCGGCAGCGAACTGGCCTAGCAAATAGGCCGCATCGGCCCGTTCCCGGTAAATCTCGAGGGTGTGGCGATAGTGCGCCGACCAGCAGTCTGTCGCCAGCAAATCCCTCGCCGCCTGAAAATAACGCAGGGCCGGTTCATAGGCGATCGAGGCCTTGGCCTTGCGTCCAGCCTGGAGGTTCAGCAAGGAAAGCTCAAACCGTTGATCCGGATCATCGATCAGGGTCATCGCCGCATTCAGATGACCCGTAATGTCAAAAATGTGTTCGTCAAGTACCCCAGAACCAAAGCGACGCCAGAGCTGACGACCAATGCTGAGATGCATCGATCCAACGTCTGCGGGGGCAATCAGCGAATAGGCCGCTTGCTGCACCCGGTCATGCAAAAACCGGAACTCAGTGTTAGCCGTCAGCACCAGCCCTTCCTGAATGGCCTCCCACAGATCGCGGCTGATGGCGATTTCGCTCCGGTCCTGAATTGCCGCCAGCAGCGCCAACTCAAAACGGTTGCCGATGCAGGCGGCCGTCTTGAGCGCCTGCTGGGTCAAAAGGCTCATCCGGCTGATTTTCCCCGTCATCAGATCCACCACATTATCGGTCATGCCAGCGGCTTCAATCTGCGCCATATCCCACTGCCAGCGACGGCACACCGGATCCATTCTAAACCAGCCCTGATCGTAGATTTCCTTGAGGAACTGGGCCACGAAAAAGGGATTGCCGCCGGTCTTCTCCAGCAGTAGCCGTGACAGTTCACGAGTATTTTCCGGTGGTTGATGCAGGGTGTCGGCGGTCATCTGGTTTAGGTCGTCAGGGGCCAGTGGGCCGAGCAGGATGGTCTGAACCGGGGCACCCTCCTCGCGCATGCGGTTCAGGGTCAGGGCCAGCGGATGGGATGCCGACACCTCGTTATCCCGATAAGCACCCATCATCAGCAGGTGGCAGCTCTCCGGGTTGGCGCACAGGACTTCCATCAGGGCCAGCGATGGCGCATCGGCCCATTGCAAATCATCCAGAAAGACCACCAGCGGATGTTCCGGACGAGCGAACACGGCGATGAACCGCTGAAACGACCGGCTAAAGCGATTTTGTGCCTCGGCAGCACCCAGTTCCGGCACCGGCGGCTGCGGCCCGAGAATCCATTCCACATTGGGAATGACGTCGGTGATCACACGGGCATTGCTGCCCAGAGCAGCGTTGAGCGACTCACGCCAGTACTGAATCTGGTCTTCCCGTTCGGTCAGTATCTGGCTCACCAGCCGGCGAAACGCCTGAATCAGGGCGGAAAACGGAATATCCCGCTGGAACTGATCATGTTTGCCGGCGATGAAATAGCCACGCTGCCGTACCAGCGACTTTTGCACCTCGTTGACCAGTGAGGTCTTACCGATACCCGAATAACCGCCGACCAGCAACAACTCGGAACGCCCCGTGGTTATCCGATCAAAGGCGTTCAGCAAAAGGCGGGTTTCCTGATCGCGGCCATAAAGCCGATGTGCGACTTGAAATTGGCTGGACACATCGCTCCGGCCCAGTTCTAGTTCATGTAACGGTTCATCGCCATGAATCGCGTTTTGCAACGCCAACAAATCCTGCATCACCCCAGAAGCGCTCTGGTAACGATCTTCGGCCTTCTTTTCCAGTAACTTCATGACCAACCCGGACAGCGCCTGCGGAATCGTGGCGTTCAGTACGCTGAGGGAAACCGGCGGGCGGGCAATATGACAATGCACCATCTCCAGCGGATCGGAAGTCACAAATGGCGGGCTGCCGGTTAACATCTGGTAATAGCATATCCCCAGCGAGTAGAGGTCGGTGCGGTAATCAATGGCACGATTCATCCTTCCGGTCTGTTCGGGCGATACATAGGGCAGGGTGCCTTCGATCAGTTCCGGAGCGCAGACTTCCTGGGTTTCGACTCCGATCAGGGTGGACAGCCCGAAATCGGTCAGCTTCACCTCCAATGTTTCGGGATGAATCAGCACATTCGCCGGATTGAGATCCTTATGGATGATGCGCTGGTCGTGTATCTGGGCCAGCCCTTCGGCCATCTGGATGGCGACCACCAGGAACTCAGGCAGTGCCAGGCTTTTCCCTTCCAACCATTGACCCAGATCGCACGCGCCATAATCCTCCTCAATGATGGCGAACCCGGAGCGATACTGGACAAGATCATGAACTTGGACAATCCGGCTTAAATGAGCGGAAACCAACAGGTTATATTCGTTCTGGTAGCGCAGATTTTCCCGAACGGAAAAGCTGGGCGACGAAGGCGTCTTGATTATGACGGGCAGTCCATCCTGTACCCGGCGGCCCCGAAACACCTGGCTGTGGCCGCTCTCGTAAATCATTGTCTGAATGGAAAAGTCGTCAATGGAAAACATCTGGAGTTGTCCTATAATTCAGCAGGTTTTAACACTATGAAAAATAATGTTTTTTAGGTCACTTGAGCAGTTATATCAAGACAAACTAATCCACGAAGTTGCCTTACGAATCAATCTGGTAGCCCAGGGTTCTGGCCATTCCGGATGGCCACCACCTCGCACTCCAACGACCCCTGATGGAGGCGAATATTGATTTTCTGCCCCACTTGGAGGGTTTCGGCAACCCGGATCAGCCGCTGTCCGGGAAGGCTAAAGGCCAGCGCGTAGCCACGCGCCAGGGTGGCCAGCGGGCTGACGGCTTGCAGGGCGTGGCTGTTTTCCCGCAAGCGTAGCCGATAGGGTTCGAGGCAGCGGCTCGCCAGCTGTCCAAGACGGACGTCGAGTCTCGCCAGACGTTGCCGTTCCCGCGCCAGACGCACCCCCGGATCCTGTCTGGCGAGCCGTTTCACGATCTGAAGATGATGCTGTCTGTGGCCGCGCAAGCGTGCGGTGAGGTGCGCCGTCAAACGCCGCGCCAGAGCATCCAGACGCTGCTGATCCTGCCTCAGGCGGGCCTGGGGATGCAGGAGCCGCACCTGACGCATCAAGGCGTGGAGTTGCTGCCGCCGAGTCTCCTGCCGGCGGTTCATGGCCCGGCGCAACTGGTCGGCGTGATTCGCCACCCGCGCCAACCATTCCAGGCGATCCGGTGCCACCCGCTCGGCGGCGGCAGAAGGCGTCGGTGCCCGTTCATCGGCGGCCAGATCCGCGAGCGTCACGTCGGTTTCATGGCCCACCCCCGTCACCACGGGAATCCCGGAGGCCCGCACGGCCCGAACCAGGGCCTCGTCGTTGAAGGCCATCAGATCCTCCAGGGCACCCCCGCCACGGGCCAGGATCAACACAGCGCATTCCTGCCGCTGATTGGCCGCCAGAAGTTGCTGGCACAACCCTGCCACGGCACCCTCCCCTTGCACCGGACTGGGGTAGATCACCACCGGAATGGCCGGAAAACGGCGCCCCAGAACCGTCAGGATGTCATGAATCGCCGCGCCGCTGAGGGAGCTGATGACGCCGATTTGAGCAGGAAAACGCGGCAAGGGCCGTTTGACGGCCGGATCGAATAAGCCCTCGGCGGCCAGCCGCTGCTTGAGGGCCTCGATGGCTTGACGCAGTAGTCCCTCGCCGGCGGGCTCCAAGTGTTCTACCTGTAGTTGAAAATCTCCTCGGGTTTCATAGAGGGTGGGCCGCACCCGAACCACCACTTGGCGGCCGTTGGCGGGCTCGTCACGGAGACGCA
>JBAXSA010000152.1:0-6903 GCA_037130945.1 Pseudomonadota bacterium
CTTTGCCTTGAGCGGCCCGGCCACCGCCTTTGGTGCCATCGGTACGGAAAAAGTCATCCTCAACACCGGTGCCAGCGGCGTAGTGGTGGATCAGAACGTGGAACGGGTTGATCTTCCGGGGGCCTTCAGCGCCTTTCAGTATCAACAGGGTGGCAACCGGCTGCTGATTTACTCGGGCTCAACCTTGCTGGCCACTGTGCCGCTTCAGGGCGATAGCGACGGCACCCAGATCGTTGCCACCAATGGAAGTGTCTCAGCCAAACTTGGCAGCGGTGGCGTGATGACCATTGGTGGGGCTACGGTGTACTCGACACAAGGGACGGTCACCCCGGCCACGGTGGACGCCAGCGTTACTTCCGGATCCAACCTGTGCAACGCGGCCTCGGCCCAGCACACGCTGGTCTTTTTAGGCGCGGGTGACAGTTTTGCACTGAATAACTCAGCTACGGTCTTTGGTTCCACGGGCACGGAAACCGTCATCCTCAATGGCGGCGCTACGGGCGTGACGGTGGATCAGAACATCGAGCGTGTTGATCTTCCGGGGGCCTTCAGTGCCTTTCAGTATCAACAGGGTGGCAACCGGCTGCTGATTTACTCGGGCGCGACACTGTTGGCGACCGTGCCACTCCAGGGCGACAGCGATGGCACCCAGATCTTCGCCAGCGACGGCGGTGCGTCCGCCAAATTGGCCAGCACTGGGGTCATGAGCCTCGGTGGAATCAACCTGATGGCAGGTCTGAATGCCATTACTCCGAGCAGAGTGGATGTCAGCACCGCATCGGGATCCGTCCCATGCAGCCAGTGACCATGCCATTACACACATCTTCGCCGAGTGTCTGGCACGGATGCCGTAACCCATTGATTTTAAGTTACCTGCCACTTGCAGACATCCTCGGAAGCCCCTCGCATAGGCTTCGCAAGTCCTTGATTCTCCTGTTTGCGGGATCACCCGGATCTCGCCGCCCGTTTAGGCCGCCAGGGTGCCCGGGAGTTTGGGCGGAGATTTCATATCGCCCCGGTCGCCAACCGGATCGCCCAACTCTACCATCAGGTGGTGGTTGGTCGGCGGGTTCCTAAATCCAATAGACCGTGGTGGTCATGACTTTTGCCAGGGTTCGCATCAGGAGCCGGATCGGTTCGGGCAAGACAGTCCCCCCGGTAGCCTCGGCCCATTCGGCGTGACGCACCTCGTCCCGCTGCATCTGTTCGAGAATCGCTTGGGACTTGGGATCGACCGCGCCGAGCCGATTCATGTGATCCGCCAGATGGTTTTCCACCTGCCGTTCGGTTTCCGCCACAAACCCCAGGCTCCAGCGATCTCCGGCCCATCCAGCGGCCGCGCCAAGCGTCAGGGAACCGAGATACCACAGCGGGTTGAGCAAGCTTTTGCGACCGCCCAGTTGATCCAGACGCTGTTCACACCAGGCCAGATGATCGTTTTCCTCGCGGGCGGCCTGGGCCATTTTTTCCCTCACCTCGGGGAGATTCGTGGTCAGGGCCTGGCCTTGATAGAGAGCTTGGGCGCAAATCTCGCCGGTATGGTCGATGCGCATCAGGCGGATAGATTCATCGGTCTCGGTAGGCGTTAGCCGAGTGTCGGAAAGCCCGGCTGCGGGATTGGGACGGCCGGTAGTGCGGGGCGTGCCAAATAGGGTCTGCACCATCTGGTCAAGCTGGATCAGAAAATGGTCGGTACGGTCGTAATGACGGTCATTCATGGCACAACTCCGGGGTGTGATGCAAGATCTGTGACGAGAATTCTCACCGGCCATCCTGACCCAACGCTTCCAGCACTGCCCAGCGGGCATAGCATTGGGTGAGGGAGGTGTCGAGTTCCGTCAGGCGCCGCGAGATGGCTCCGGCCTGCCCGGTACCCTGGCGATAGAGAGCGGGATCCGCCAGTTGTACCTCAATCTGCTGCTTTTCCCCCTCCAGAGCCTCGATTCGGGTGGGCAGTTCGGCCAACTCCCGTTGCTCCTTAAAACCCCGCTTGCGAGGTCGTGGCGGGTCGCCCGGATCACCGCGTTTTGCCGCAGTCTGGCGCGTGGGCGGCAGGGCGGGTGCGGCGGTTGGCCGCTGGCGCAACCAGTCCTGATAACCTCCCACATACTCGCCGACCCGGCCCTGACCTTCCAGCACCAGAGTGCTGGTGACCACCCGGTCGAGAAAGGCGCGATCATGGCTGACCAGCAGCAGGGTGCCGGGAAATTCACCGAGCCGTTCCTCCAGGAGTTCCAGGGTCTCAATGTCGAGATCGTTGGTGGGTTCGTCGAGTACCAGGAGGTTGGCGGGACGGGTAAACAGCCGGGCCAGCATCAGCCGACTGCGTTCACCGCCAGACAGGGAATGAATGGGTTGCCGGGCACGTTCGGGGCTGAACAGAAAATCCTTGAGATAACTCAGGACATGCCGGGGTTTGCCCTGCAGGTTGACCTGCTCGGATCCTTCGCCGACGGCGTCCCGGACGGTGGGATAAGCGTCGAGAATTTCACGGCGCTGGTCAAAATAGGCGATCTGGAGACTCGTACCGAGCCGCACCGATCCCTGTTGCGGGGCGATCTGACCGAGCAGGAGTTGCAGCAGGGTAGTTTTGCCAGCGCCATTCGGGCCAATCAGGCCGACGCGATCACCCCGCAGGATGCGGGTGGAGAGCCCCTGGATAATCGGCCGTCCGTCCCAGGCAAAGCTCGCCTGCTCGGCCTCGACGACCAGACGGCCGCCGCTGCTACCCGCCTCCAGGGTCATGCGCACCGCGCCCGAGCGTTCGCGCCGGGTCAGGCGGGCCAGCCGCAGCGTTTCCAATGTTCGAACCCGGCCCTCGTTGCGGGTGCGCCGGGCCTGGATGCCCTGGCGAATCCACACCTCTTCCTGGGCCAGATGCCGGTCGAAGTGGGCCTGGGCCAACGCCTCGGCATGCCAGCGTTCGTCGCGGCGGCGCAGATAGTTGGCGTAATCTCCCGGCCAGTCGGTCAAACGGCCGCGATCCAGTTCCAGGATGCGGGTGGCGGTTTGCTCCAGAAATCGCCGGTCGTGGGTGACGAACAACACCGTGCCTGGAAAATCACGCACCAACCCCTCGAGCCATTCGATGCCGTCGATGTCCAGGTGATTGGTGGGTTCGTCGAGAATCAACAGATCCGGGGATACCACCAGGGCGCGGGCCAGCAACGTCCGGCGCTGGGTACCGCCCGATAAACTGGCGAAGGCCGCATCGCCATCCAGGCCGAGCCGGGAGAGTACGGTATCCACCTGGGTTTGCCATTGCCAGCCACCGAGGGCTTCGAGGCGATGTTGCAGCTCTCCTAGCGCACGCAAGGCCGATTCCCCGGATTCCAGGCTCAGGCGGTGGTACTCGGTGATCATGGCCCCCACGTCACCCAGGCCTGCCGCCACCACCTCGTAAACGCTTTGATCACCCGCCCGGGTGGGCAGGTCTTGAACTAACATACCGACCTTGAGACCTGGCGCTGTGGTGCGTTCCCCGGAATCAAAAGCCATCTCGCCTGCCACCACCCGCAATAAGGTCGATTTGCCGGTTCCATTACGCCCAACCAGGGCGATGCGTTCCCGGGGTTCCAGGGTCAGGCCGAGATCCTCGAGCAAGGGATCGCCACCAAAACTCAGTTGAATACTGCGGAGTGTGAGAATAGGCATGATCAGCGCAGGCGCGACAACCGCTGTTGCGCCAGTTTGGCCTCGGTAGAGTCGGGATAGCGTTTCACGAGATTCGACAAGGTTTCCCGAGCCTTGGCGGTTTCACCCTGTTCAATCTGGATATAGCCGATCTTCAACAGGGCGCTCGAGGCCTTGGAGCTTTGCGGATTGCGGCTTAACAGGCGCTGAAATTCCCTGAGTGCAGCGGGAAAATCTCGTGTGGCGTAGCGGGTTTCGCCGAGCCAATACTGGGCATTCTCGGCGTGTTTGCCGTCTGGATAGCGGGTGAGAAAATCCTGAAAGGCCTCGCTGGCCTCCGTATAACGGCCCTGGTTGAGCAGCTCGAAGGCCTGTTGATAGCCCAAGGCCTCCCCGCCAGTGGGGGTGGGTGCCCGGCTGGTATTGGCGCGGGGCGCGGGGCGCTCCGGAGCCTCGGGGGGTGCCTCGTCGTCGTAGTCGGAAGAGGGCTGGCGGGAGTCGGCAGAGGCCCGGTTCCCCTCGGCGGGTGGCAGGGCCGGGGTGCCTCCCGAAGCCGGGGGAACAGCGCTGGAACGGGGGGTGGGTGCTGGGCTATCCCGCTCATCCCTGCTCTCCCGCTCGAGGGGGAGTGCGGGCGCGGGTGCTGCCGTATCCGCAGGCAACCGCCGGGCGCTTTCCTGGGGCTTGCTTTGTTGCGTTTCCATCTGATTTTGCTGGACTTCCAGCTGGCCCCGCAAGACTTTGATCTCACCCTCTATCTGCTGGAGGCGAATGAGCAGATCCGATAGGCTTTGCGCCTGACGTTCCAGCCGTTCGAGACGATCCTCAATACTCAAACGTCCTTTGTCGGCGGCTTGAAGGCCGCTTGCCAGAAATCCGAGAACCAGGATCCCGATCAGGGCTTTTTTCATCAAAAATCCTCTAGTTGCAACGCCGGGTTGGTTAACAGGGATGAGGGGTCTCAATAGGCCAGTTCGACCCGGCGGTTCTGAGACCAGGAGGCTTCGCTATGACCCGGATCAGCGGGCCGTTCGGAGCCATAGGATACGCCATTCAATTGGCCGCTCGGCACACCCTCTGCCTGGAGAAAGCGTTTGACGGCGTTGGAACGGCGTTCGCCGAGCGCCAGGTTGTATTCACGGCTGCCGCGTTCGTCGCAATGGCCTTCCAGATTGACCACCATGCCTTTGTTGGTATTCAGAAACTTGGCGTGGATTCTAAGTACTGGTAGAAAGTCCGAACGGATGTCGCTGCTGTCGAATTCAAAGTAGATGACCCGTTTCGACAAGGGACTATTGGGGTCATTGAGGGCATTGGCGGCCCAGTTGCCCGCGCCATCGGGGCCGCTGCGGATGTCCGCGCCCGAACCACCGCTGCCACCGCTGCCGCTGCCACCATAGCCGCCAGCCGCCCCTGTCGCACCGTCCTCGCCACCCGCCGTCTTGGGGGTGGAGGAACAACCGAGCAGGAGTGCCGTCAGGGTAACAACGGCCATCAGGGAAAGGAATCGACGAGGTTTCATGGGGTATTGCTCCAAATCAAGAATCAAGAATGAAAAAACGGGTTTGTTATAACTAATCGGAATAGGGAGACCAGGCGGGTTCGCGGACATCGCTGCCGTCCACGGCCAGGCGCTGATGGACGGCACCATCGGTTGAAACTGTCTCAAGTACCGAGCCGTTGGCCGCATGAATCAGCATCGCCCCGTTGGGGGCAAAGCTCGGCGATTGATCCTGAGAACCGCTGCTCAAAACCTTGAGTTGTTTGGTTTGGAGATCCATCACCCCGATCCGGAAGGCCCCGCCAACGCGGGTCATCATCGCAATGGTGTGGCCATCGGGCGAGAAAGAGGCTCGGGCATTATAGTTATTGGTGAAGGTCAGGCGCTCCGGGGTGCCGCCGCCGGCGGGCACCCGATAGACCTGCGGATGGCCGCCACGGTCGGAGGTAAAGAGAATGAACCGGCCGTCCGGCGACCAGGCGGCCTCGGTGCTGATCGCCAGACCGTCCGTGAGTTTGCGGAGACTGCGGCTGGCCAGGTTCATCACATAGACATTGGGGCTGCCGTCCTTGGACAGCGTCAGGGCCAGCTGTTCGCCATCCGGTGACCAGGCCGGCGCGCTATTGATTCCCGGCGACGCGCTGACCCGTTCCCGGCGGCCCCCAAAGATATCCTGGACATACACCGCCGCCTGCCGGTTTTCAAATGAGACATAGGCAATCCGCCGACCATCCGGCGACCAGGCGGGCGACAACAGGGGATCCGGGGAGGAGACAATGGTGTGCGGGTTAAAACCGTCGGAGTCGGCCACCCTGAGCGCCACCCGTTGGCCATGACCGGTGCGCTCGGAGGTGATGTAGGCAATCCGGGTGGCAAAGGCACCCCGTGTCCCGGTCAGCTTGTCGAGAATGGCATCGGCGATGCGGTGGGCACTCAAGCGCAGGTTGTTTTCCGGGGCGTTAAACTGGTATCCGATGATCTGGCCGCCGCGCAGGGTATCGAGCAACTGAAAGCTGACCCGGTAACCACCGCCTTCGGCGGATACGCCGCCAACCACTAGATGATCCATGCCAAGCTTGCGCCAAACGGGATAGTTCACCTCCTGGCTGGTATGGGGGTGGCTGGGCAGTTCCGAGGTCGGCGAGGGTTTTAGGCGGCCGCTGCGTTCCAGATCAGCGTGGATGATCGCCGCGATGTCCTGGGGGGGAGCGCGAGCCCCCTCCCAGCCAAAGGGCACGACGGCAATAGGCGGGGCGCTCCGGGCACCCTGGGTAATCTCAATGGTCAGACCCGCAGCCTGGAGGGGTCCGCAACAGGCGAACCAGGCGAGGCAGGCAAGAAATCGAAAAGCAGTCATCGGAGTTCTCATAGGGTGTTGCCGTCATTTTTTCAGAACAGAAGGTTTGCCATCAATCGCTAGGCCGGAAAACAAAGGTTAACTCCCTGAAGGATTCGAAGAGCGGGCCGGGGGGAACCGGGAGTGGCTCGGATCGGTAAACGGCCTGCTCTACCGACCGGTCAAACACCGGATTGCCACTGCTCTCGATGATTTTGACACTATTTGCCACCACTCGGCCATCGGGTTTTAAACGCACCTGAATGGTGCATTTGAGACCCTTGGACTCGAGCTTGAGGGGGCGAGTCCAGCTACCCTGTACCTGCCGACCAATCAAGCTGACAAAACGGGCGATTTCCCGGCTTCGGGCCTCTCCATCGGCGGCACCCTGCGAGGCCTGCTCGGCCTTCTTGCGGGCATCGGCCTCGGCGGC
>JBAXSA010000153.1:0-6835 GCA_037130945.1 Pseudomonadota bacterium
TGACCATCATTTCAAGAATTTCAATCTTGAAAGAGACCTGCCTGCTGCCGAAGTCACCGACATAGCGACCGTACGCGAAGGCGATCCGTGCCCGGTCACGGGCCAGCCACTTCTCCTCAAACGCGGAATCGAAGTCGGAAACATATTCAAGCTGGGGACAAAATATTCCGCCGCCATGAACTGCACGTTCCTGTCCCTCATCGCTGGGGGGTTTGCTACCGAAAACGGCACCCTGACCGCAGCGACCGGGGACGGCGAGCAGGGCGAGGTGACCGCTATTTCGGCGGAGGAGACGGCCGAACTGCTCAAACTCGCCAAACATGTCGTGATCGTACCCGGCTATGGCATGGCGGTGGCCCAGGCACAGCACGTCATCTCGGAAATCACCAAAAAACTGCGCAGCAAGAAGGGCGTCACGGTGCGTTTCGCCATTCACCCGGTGGCGGGCCGTATGCCGGGGCATATGAATGTGCTGCTTGCGGAAGCCAAAGTGCCCTATGACATCGTCCTGGAGATGGACGAGATCAATGAGGATTTTCCCCGCACCGACGCGGTGTTGGTGATTGGTGCCAACGATATCGTCAATCCCAGTGCCCTGGATGACCCTACCAGCCCTATTGCCGGGATGCCGGTGCTGGAGGTGTGGCGGGCGGAAACCGTAGTGGTGATGAAGCGCAGTATGGCCACCGGCTATGCTGGTGTGCAGAATCCACTGTTCTTCAAAGAAAATACCCGTATGCTGTTCGGCGACGCCAAAGCCAGCGTGGATGCCATATTGGCCAACATCTAAAAGACAAAGACAGGAAAAATGCCGAGGGACGCAGGGAAGCGCACTCGGTTAGGATAGAATACCTACCTACGGGCATTTTTGAAGGATGCCCGCCAGACTCAGACCGGTACCGTAAATAACAGCGGGGCCACCTCGTCGTAAGTTCTCACGAAATGCACGGTAAAACCCTCGCGGACATGATCGGGGATCTCGTCGTAATCGCCCCGGTTGTCTTCCGGCAAAATCAACTCCCGAAGCCCCGCCCGGCGCGCGGCGATGACTTTCTCGCGAATCCCTCCCACGGGGAAAACCTGACCGGTCAGCGTCATCTCCCCAGTCATGGCCAGGCGGCGTGAGGGAGGCACCCCCAGTGCCAGCGACAGCAAGGCGCTGGTCAGGGTAATGCCGGCGCTCGGGCCATCCTTGGGGGTGGCACCGGCCGGCACATGGAGATGCAGGTGGGCCTTTTCAAAGTAATCCGGATTGGCACCAAAATGTCCGGCGTTTCCCATCACAAAACTCAAGGCGATCTGGGCGGATTCCTGCATCACCTCGCCGAGCTGCCCGGTGAGCTGAAACCCCCGGGCAAAGTTGTGGACTCGTAGCACCTCGACATTCAGGGTCGCCCCCCCCATCGCAGTCCAGGCCAATCCGGTCACCACGCCCACCCCCTCCAGGTGACGATCATCCCGGAACACCGGCGTTCCTAGATACTCCTGGAGTTGGCCTTCCCGCACCGTCATGGGTTTGTCGCCGCCATCGAGGAGTTTTACCACCACCTTGCGGACGATCTTGCCGAGCTGCTTTTCTAGCCGCCGTACTCCGGCGTCCCGGGCATAGCGTTCGATGATCTGGCGCAACACCAGGTTGCTCAGTTTGACCTCACCGGGTTTCAAACCCGCCCGTTCGAGCTGGCGTGGCAAGAGATATTGCCGAGCAATTTCGAGCTTTTCGGCGGCAATATAGCCAGACAGTTGAATCAATTCCATGCGATCCAGTAGTGGCCCTGGGATGCTGTCAGTCTGATTGGCCGTACAGATAAACAGTACCTTGGACAGATCAAACCGCAAATCCAGGTAGTGATCCAGGAAATCGACATTCTGTTCCGGATCCAGTACCTCCAGAAGCGCCGAGGCCGGGTCGCCGCGGTAGGAGGCGCCAATCTTGTCGACCTCGTCGATCATTACCACCGGATTTTGGGCACCCGACGTCTTCAGTGCCTGGATGAACTTGCCCGGCATTGCCCCGATATAGGTGCGCCGGTGGCCCTTGATCTCCGCCTCGTCGCGGATGCCGCCCACCGAGAAGCGATAAAAACGCCGTCCCAGGGCGTCGGCAATCGACTTGCCTATCGAGGTCTTGCCGACCCCGGGGGGCCCGGCCAGGAGGATGATCGAACCCGCGATCTCGCCCTTCATGATGCCCACCGCCAGGAATTCGAGAATCCGCGCCTTGACATCCGCGAGGCCATAATGATCCCGCTCCAGCGCTCGGCGGGCCCGTTTGAGGTTGAGGTTGTCCTTGGTGTGAACGCCCCAAGGCAACAGGGTGATCCAGTCCAGGTAATTGCGGGTTAGGGCGTATTCGGGTGAGCCGGTTTCGAGAATTGACAGTTTTTCGCGCTCTTCCGCCACCCGTTTCTGAGCCTCTTCCGAGAGGGTGAGAGACTCCAGACGCTTGCCGAAGCGATCCAGTTCTGCGGTGCGGTCGTCCTTTTCCAGCCCCAATTCCTTCTGGATCGCCTTGAGCTGTTCACGCAGAAAAAACTCGCGCTGGTGGGACGACATTCGCTCTTCCACGGTCTTGCGAATCTGCGCCTGGGCCTGGGAGAGTTTGACCTCGTTGTGCAAAAGATCCAAAACCCGTTCCATCCGCGGCAACAGGGCACGGGCTTCCAGCACTTGCTGTAGTTGATCCTTGTTGGAGGTCGTCAAACTGGCGGCAAAGTCCGTCAGATGGGAAGGATCGTCCGGACTGAAGCGATCCAGAAACATCCGCAGCTCTTCCACATACAGGGGATTGAGCGGCAATAGCTCCTTGAGGGTGTTGATGATGGCTACCGCATAGGCTCGCACCTCATCGCTTGGCCGGTGTTTGGGTTCCGGGAAATACTGAACCTGTGCCACAAAGGGCCGATTCGAGGCGTCATCGGGAGACCGCTTGGCCTCGATGAAGCGTTCGATGTGAAAACGCTCCAGGCATTCCACCAGCACCTGGAGTTTGTCTTCGACCTCCTGAACCCGATGCACCCGAGTGGCGGTACCGTACTCGTAAAAATTCTCTGCAGTGGCGATCTCGGAGGTCACCGAACGCACCAGTACCAGACCGAGGATCTTTTGATCCGTCTCCACCACCGCCTTGAGGGTGTCGTTCCAATGGCTAGCGTCCATGAGCAAGGGAACCCCCTGGCCTGGGAAGAAGGGGCGCGAGGCCACCGGCAGCAGATGGATGATGGGGGGCAATAACTCACCCACCCGGGCTGGCGTATTGGGGGTAGACGCCTCGATGGGCGCGGAAGTATCGTGGGTGTCTTCGCTGGAATCCGTCGTTTCGTTCATGTCCTAAACCTATAATCCTGATATAACCGGCTTAAGGTAAGGGCCAGAACCGCTTCATACAAGGGGCGGCGTTCCGACAGGCCGCACCCCCACCGTAATTAAATGGGACAAATCAGGGTCATTGCGTACCCCGAGATGGGGTGACCTGATCGTGTTCGAATACCACCAGCGTCTCGGCCACCTCGTGTGCCAACAATGCCAGGGCTCGGCTCTGGGCCTCCACCAAGGTTGAAAAACTGCCATCGGCCAGGGGTTCAGTGGCCATCATCCTGCGGATTTTGAGTGGTGTGCTACTGTCCCCCGGCAACAGAGTCCACACGATCACCGCCTGGAAGGTTCCCGTACCATCTGGCTCAAAACGCCGGATCTCCACCACCAAGCGGTAGCCGATGGACACCGCAGGTTCTCCAGGCGAGAGAAAAATGGCATCCTGACCCAACAACAGCGACAGGTTTTCCGCCAGGACGCTGGCCACTCCCTGTTCCAGATTGCCGCCCCATTGGTCAAACTCGCCGACTCTCAACCCAAAACGGCCCTCAGCGGCGACCAGTTGGGGACGGCGCAGGTAATCGGCGACCTGTACCGGACCTACGGCCAGACGAATGGTGCGCGTCAGCGGTGCCACGGCCAAGGGACTTGCCAAGGGCCGCAGCAGGTGAAATCGGGTGGGCTGCGTCTGGGCACACCCCGACAGCCACATCACCCCGATCAGAAGAAAGATCCCAATAGCACCGGAATGCACGGAAAACGATAGTGCGCTACGGGTCATGCTGGTGGATCGGCTATTGTTTTTTAACAAGATGAAAGCATCTAACCGGATAGCGGAATTTCGGCAACGGGGTCAGTCACGGGATTCGCCTAGTGGTCAGGATGTGAGTCTGACTTATAGCCGCCTCTGCCACCCTTATTCTATCCATCGAGCGTGATCCTAGCAAACCCCTCATCAACGATCCCCTTATCTCTGAGCGTTACCCGCACGCATCTTTTCTGAGACCGTTTTCTGGCCCTCTGGCTCCCACGCTCCGGCGTCACGAGCCCTTTCGTTTAAAAACCCAGACTCTTCATGAAGGCGGTAAACTCCGAAGAATTGGTGAAATCTGTAATGAAGTTGTTACGTGCCTCACCTTGCGAGAGCCGATTCAGATAAAACTGCAAACCAGAGCTTTCCGGGTCACGCTGGAGGAAGGTTTTATACAGGGTGGTGATGTACTCGGTATCGCTGGTTTTTCTATTCACATATTCCGGACTGTTTAAGAAATTGGAACTCATTTGCCGGAACGCCGGCTTCGCATCCCCCTGGGCTTGCGCCTTGGCAATCGCATCCTGGTAATAGGCCAATCCCGCCGGATCCGGAATACGGCCCAGAATATACTGATAATAGAGGGTGATCAGGGTTGTGACGGGATCGGTGGAGGTAAAACTCGCGGTAACCGTTTTTTCCGTATTCATCGTGATCTTGCAAACATCAGCCCCCGAGCAAGCACCATTCCAGCCAAGAAAAGTGGTCGGGGTGGCGCTCAGGGTGACGGGAGTACCGCAGGAGAAGATGACCGAACAGGTGGCACCGCAACAGTTGGCATTACAGTTGATCCCCGATGGGCTGCTAGTGACCGTGCCATAGCCAACGACCTTGAGCGTCAAAAGGCAAGCCGTGGCGGCCAGGCTCTCGTCGAATTTGGCCACAAAGGCATCGTTACAGGCATTCCCTCCGTTGGTGGCCTGCGCCCCCCCAGTGGTACCCGGGAAGTCGGTGGACTGGGTCCAACCGGCCAGGTATACCGCCCCCTCTTCGGATATTGCCAGGGCATTGCCTCCATCGTCATGGCTTCCTCCCAGATAGGTACTCTGATTCAGGGTATGGAGATCCAGGCTCAGCTTGGCCACAAAAGCATCGCCTTTATTCAAGTCGGAACCGTGTACGCTCTGCGATCCGCCATCGATGCCGGGAAAGTTGGCGGACTTCGTCCAGCCCGCCACATACACGGCATCGGTCACGGCTCTGGTGACGGCCAAGGCATTGGCCCCATCGTAATCGCTCCCTCCCAGGTAGGTGGATTGAAACAGCGTTTTGAGATCCAGGCTGAATCTGGCCACGAAGGCATCGATGAGATCACCGTGCCCACCCCCCGGTGCCCCGGTTCCTGTACCAGGAAAATTGGTGGACTGGGTCTCTCCCGCCACATACACCGCCACGCCATTGTCCACGACCAGGGCATTGGCCCGGTCTTCGCTAGTTCCCCCCAAGTAAGTGAACTGGATCAGGGTTTTAAGATCCGGGTTGAGTTTGGCTACGAAGGCGTCAGATCCGCCCCCGTCGGCACCATGCAGGATCTGCGCCCCACCAGGTTTGAAAGCAAACGAGGTGGACTGAGTATCCCCCGCCACATAGACCGCATCGTTGGTCGCGACCAGGGCATTGGCTTCGTCACTGCCATTTCCTCCCAAGTAGGTGGCTTGGATCAACGTCTGAAGTTCCAGGTTGAGTTTGGCCACGAAGGCGTCGGATCCACCTCCGTCGGCACCGTGCGTTGCTTGCAGGCTGCCAGTAACAGTGACAGCGGGAAAATTGGTGGATTTGGTCCACCCCGCCACATACAAATTCCCTCCGACCACGGACATGGCATTGACGCCATCGTCGTTGCTACCCCCCAGGTAGGTACTCTGAACCAGCCTCGTCAGATCCGGGCTGAGCCTGGAGACAAAGGCGTCGTAATAGCCTCCGCCTCGTGCCAGACTGCCACTGAGGGTGCCCGGGAAGTCGGTGGAGGATGTCGTCCCCGCCACATAGACCGCCGTCTCGGGAATCACCACCAGGGCATGGGCCAAGTCTTCGCCATTTCCTCCCAAATAGGTGGCCTGAGTCAGGGAACTAAGATCGCAACAGCCCAGCTTGGCCACGAAGATGTCGTTATAGCCCCTGCCATGCGCAGGCTGCGCCCCACCGATGGTTTTCGGGAAAACCAGAGACTCGGTATAACCCGCCACATAGACCTCGTCGTGGGTTACCACCAGGGCGGTTGCCCAGTCATGATCGCTACCCCCGAGATAAGTGGATTGCAGCAGCGGATCAATGACCACCGGACGGGCGGAATCGTGTGCTCCCAGGGTAAAACCGTAACGGTTCATCGACTCGCCCATGAGCCGATAGGCAACCTGAACCGGCTGATGTTTGCCGTCCGACGCCACCTGCCAGGCCACCGGGGCGGTGAAGGTGATGGCCCGTTGACCCGGCAAGCCGTCCACTGGCGTGGTCTCGACGGTAAGAGTCCCGCCGGCGTCCAAATTCAAGCGTCCGCCCGCCACCTCGACGCCGATGACCTGGGCATTGGCTCCTGGCGCAACGGTAAAGATCTTCTCCACATTTTTTCCGCGTGCGGCAAGGCGTATCTCGATCCCATCCCACACCTGGCCCAGGCTGACCTGTGCCCAGGCTGGCACGCCACTTCGCCACTGGGAACGGTCATCGCCTTGAAAATAGTTCACCTTTGTCGAAGAAAATCCGTCCCCC
>JBAXSA010000154.1:0-6808 GCA_037130945.1 Pseudomonadota bacterium
GATGTGACGCTGTGAGCGTTGCGGTTATTTTTGGGGGTGCCCTGTCCACCATGGTTTTCCTGGCTGAGAGTCACCAGTTCTTGCAGCAGCTGTCGCGTTGAGGCACTGCCGAGCGTGTGGCTGACCTCCAGCGGGTAGGCATAGACATAGCGCCGCTCATGCTCGTCCTTGATGATGGACGCGGTATAAGAGATGTTCAGAAGATAGTTGGTGAATTTCCCGGTGCTGGAGACCACCCGAGCCAATAGGGGCATGGGCGTGGCGACCTCCGCGCCTACTGCGACGGCACCTAGTGAGCTTTCACCGAGGGCGGTGGCACCGCTGCTCACCACGGCCGAAGCCCCCGCCACAACCACCGCGCCGCTCCCGGTGGTCAAGGCCACTGCTGCGGTGGTCGCTGCTACGGCCGTCGAGGCGGCGGTGGTAAACCAGCTCTGGAAATAAATAGGTTTGTAGTAGACACGCGCAAAACGGAAAGGCAACGAAATTTCTGCCGCTTGCGCTATACCACAAGCCAGCCCTCCGAGTACGAGGGGCAGTAACCTCAGTCGTAAAAAAATTCCTGTTCGAACCATGGCGCAGGTCTCGATCGTCAAAACTCAAAACTACTCAGATCTCCTCTCTCTGGTGTCTCCCGCTAGATGGGCGGGTGACAGGCCCGATATCAGCCAGTGCCGCACCCGGGCGGCAAATTCTTGTATTTTTACCTCTTCAAGTCCCTGGGCATGAAAACGAATTTGTTGATGCCGCCGCCACAGCCAGGGAATATCGGGATCATCGGCGAAATAGCCAATCCGGGTCAACCAATTCCGTAAGGGTTCACCCGTAGGACGGGTGCCATACCGGGTTTCCAGATGTTCGAGTATTGCGTCAAAAGGGGTTGGCGGAGGGGGAGGCGCGAGGTTCTTGGCGGGTGAAGTGGCGGTGACCAAACGCTCCTTGCGCCACAAGCGCCAGGCCAGGAGGCCACTGAGGAGGATTAAAAGCCAGGGCAGGAAGTCTTCGGCACGCATTTCCCGGGCCGTCCAGCGCCATTCCGACCACACCAAGGCCGTATAGCCCCACAGATCCCCCAGAGACTGCCATTGGCCGGCCCATTGATCCTCCCAGCCGGCCCACAGGGCGGGGGTGGGGTCGAGATCACGCCAACGCTCGCCGTCCCACATCAGAGCCCAGGCATGGGCATGGCGGCGGCGCACCCAGTAGGCACCGTCCCAGGGCTGGTACTCCTGCACTGAAAAACCGCTGGCGTAACGCGCCGGAATGCCCAAACTTCGCAGCAGCAACACGGCGGCACTGGCAAAATACTCACAATGCCCCTGATGGCTTTTCAGCAAAAAATCACCCAGTGGCGTCAGGGCCGGATCCTGACGAACTGGCAGGGTCAGGCTATAGGTGAATTCGCGATCAAAAAAAACGCGGATGCGTTCTGCAGCGGTGGCGGCATCCGAATCCGTGAGTTTCCAGGCTGCGAGGGTCTTGGCCAGGGCTGGGCGTTCGTTGGCAGGCACCGCAAGATCATCGGCCTGGGGCGGGGCATCGTGACCCCTATCCCCGTACCAGGCATCGAACAGCACCAGTCCCGGACCCTCGGAGATCCGCACGGCACCCAGGATATCGGCCTCGATTTGCGCGGCTGGCAAGTGCCCGAGGCGCTGGGTGCCGAGTGGCAGGGGCAACAACCCGCGCCCCCGATCCAGGGCGAAGGCGATGCGCACATGCTGGGGCATATTCCCGGGCGGTGCCAAAATCCATTCGTCGCCCTCACCGAAGGGCACCAGGGATTTGAGAGCCGGACGGCGATTTCGCCAGGTTCCATCAAAAAAGACATTGAAGCTGGTTTGACGCAACCGCAAGGGTATCTCGGTGCCTGCGGCCGGCCAGACCCGAAACAAAACCTGGCTGGAAGCCTTGAGCGAGCCGATTTCTCCGAGCCGGGTCTGCTGGCGAAACGGATCACGATCGGCAAACCAGTCGCTGTAGAACATCAGTGCCCAATCTTCCACCTGATCCTGGAGGATTTGCAGTCCCTGGGCTATCCCGAATGCCAGGATCCCCCCGGCCAGTATCTGCAACCCCCAACCCCATCGGGCACCTGGCCGCCGCAACGGCCACAGAATCCACAGCGTCAGCGTCGCGGCACCAGGGAAAAACCAGACTCCGGCGTCCATGCTGGCCGCCAACAGACAGATCAGCCAGTAAATCAGGCCCACGTCAAAGCGCTGGCTGGCGATCAGGTGACGCGAGCGTCTGAGCGAATAGAAGAGACTCTTGAACGCCACACTGCCCTGGCGGGAGTGTTCCTGAACCGCGACCAGGGGCCAGAAAATCAGCGGCAGCCAGCGCAGGAGTTCGAGAATGGGAACCCCCTGTCCGCCCCCCCCGCGATTGATCACATAGAGCAGGGTGCCGATCAGCAGCACTAGCGTAAAATCAACGAAACGGTTGAACTCGGTATCCTGGAGCGACCAGCGCCAGGCTGTCCAGCGCGGAGCTTCCAGAACTAGGGCGAGTAGTGATGCGATGCCCCAATAGCCGGTTGTCAGGCCCCAAAAAAGGAGCGCAAGACCCAGCATCCCGGGGCTACGCGGCAGGGTCAGAGTGGTAGTCAGGTGTTCTGTGCCCATGTGGTTTCCCTTAGGGAGACTTGCAGATACCTTGTTTTTCTAGGATTTAGTTGGTAGAGTTTTCACCCTTTGTGGCCGGGCATTGCGCGGCTGCGGGTTTCGATTCAATCGGTGATTTAGGTTAAGAATCCCATGATGACCATGATGACAGCAAGTGCAAAACCGGCGGAGGTCAGGCGAGATTGGTGCGTGATAGATGCCACGGGTTTGGTTCTGGGTCGGCTCGCCTCCGAGATTGCCCGCCGGTTGCGGGGCAAACACAAGGCCATCTACACACAGCATGTGGATACGGGCGACCATATCATCGTGATCAATGCCGAGAAGATTCGTGTGACAGGTAACAAGTTGAAGGACAAGATTTATTATCGGCACACCGGGTATATCGGCGGCATCAAGTCGGTGAGTCTCGGAAAATTGTTGAAGAATACGCCGACTCGGGCCATCGAAACCGCAGTGCGGGGGATGATTCCGCGCAATGCCCTGGGTCGGGATATGATGCGCAAACTCAAAATCTACGCGGGCCCCTCCCATCCCCATTCGGCCCAAGAACCCCAGACATTGACCCTTTAATCCGAGGCGTCCTTAAATAGGGCGGAAACAGCAAGATGGCAGAAACTTATTACAGCACGGGCCGGCGCAAGAGTTCATCGGCGCGGGTTTTTCTTTCCCTGGGTTCGGGACAAATCCAGGTCAATGGCCGATCCCTGGAACAATTTTTTGGCCGGGAAACCGCCCGCATGGTGGTTCATCAGGCACTTGGAGTCGTCGATATGACGAGTCGTATGGACATGAACGTCACCGTGTGCGGCGGCGGCATCTCCGGCCAGGCTGGGGCGATTCGCATGGGGATTGCCCGAGCCTTGGTGCGTTTTGACGAGGCGTTGCGCCCAGCCTTGCGCCGTGCCGGCTTTTTGACCCGCGATGCTCGCGAGGTGGAGCGTAAGAAGGTGGGTCTTCACAAGGCCCGCAAACGTCCGCAATACTCCAAACGCTGATTTTTTTATTGGGGGATCGTCTAGCGGCAGGACTACGGACTCTGACTCCGTCAACCTAGGTTCAAATCCTAGTCCCCCAGCCAATGCAGAACGAAGCAATTCTTGCTTCGTGTCGTCGCCACCCATATTCTTATGACCTCATGGTTAGGCCGCCATTCAGAGCATATCATTGCTGCAGCTACCCTGTGTGAGCTTGAAGGGCGACTCGCAATTCGGCCAGTTCGTCTTCGTAGAAGGCGTTGGTTTGTGCGCTTTCGGCTTGCGCCTGTTTTAGCTGGTCGTTAGCGCTTCTTAGTGCAGCACGCAGTTGATCCTTCTCGACCTGTAACACCCCTCTGCGTTCGCGTTCCACCGCCAGTTCACCCTCCAATCCCCGCCATTGTTGAGCATTGAAGGCCGCATCGCTGGTGTCGGAATCCCCGCTGCTGCGGCGCGCCTCATCCAGCGCGGCTTGGGTGCGCGCCAGTTCGTCCCGCAGGCTATTGTAACGCGCCTCCAGCGTACGCTTTTCGCTCTCGACTGCGCCAACCTTTTGCTTCATGGCATCTAGGGCGCGATTCAGCACCTGAATTTCGTTCAGGCGTTTGCGCAGCGCCTCTTCGAAGCGGGCTTGAATGTGAGCGGGGCGCGCCGGAGGATCCGAAGCCGCCGGCGTGGAGGAGGGCGGTGATGGGGCCGCAGATTTTTCCTTACTCTGGGGGAGATCCGGATAACCACAATCCAGACTAAAGATCCGGTAGCGGTTAAAACCCCGCTCGGCGAGTAAAAAGGCCGCCGCCGACGCTTGTCCCGGTGTCGCGCCATAGATCAGGAGATCACGCTCCTTGGAGAGACTGCCATACTGTTCGCGGATCTTTTGGGAAGGAAGAGACACTGCGTCATCGACATGGCCGGCGGCGTAATCAGCCAGGCTTCGAACGTCAACCCATAACGCCCCGCTGCCTGATTTGGAACAAGCCTCCTCGGCGCTGAGGAGGTTTGAAAGCGGACGATAAATAAGATCAATGAAGTGTTTTTTGTCAAGACGGATCAACACGGCGGGGGTCAAGGTGCGTATCGAGCTGCTACGCGGGCTGTCCGAAAGCAGGGCTTCTTCGCCAAAACTCCGGCCAGCGGCGAGCATGGCAACCGTCACAGGTTCCCCGTCTGGCGTTTCCTGCCGGAGAACTTCACAACGGCCACTGTGAAGCATGTAATAAAAATCACCCGGATCACCCTGTCGTATGATCCAGGTACCGGCCTCCACTTCGATCCGTTCCGCCCGCATCAGGGCGCTTTGAATATTCGCCGGCGGGATCATCTGGATCACTGGCGAACTCAACATTTGTGCCATCCAGTCGCCATCCGCTTCATCCGTGTTTTCAAGTTCCTCAACCTGGAAACTGGAGGTTGACGGAGTGGCGTGGCTACTTTCTTTCAATAGATGGTTGTCGATGCGAAAAAAGGTCACGGGCCCCTTGGCCCGGCACGACTCCTGGCGAGGCAGGCGATGAGCCACCGGCAACCGGCTAGCGCCTGTATTGGCCGCTACGGTGCTGGTCTCCCCGGTGCCCTTCGATAAAGTGACAATCCCCGCCAGGATGTACAGGCTAAGGGGCGCCGTATCGCCTTCCCGAAAGAGAAAATCGCCCGATTTGGCCTGTTCGACACGCACCGCTTTCATCAACGCCTTCGTGCGATCCTCTGGCATCATGTTGAACGGAACGAAGTAACGCAGGACTCTTTCGGTGAGTCCCTCGCCGGGTTTGTTCATATAGGTTCCTCTCCAGATATCCGAACCGGTCAGAGCCTGTGGTAAGCCACCCTATTACTACCTGACGGCGGAGACAAAATTCTGTTTTTTTCCATATAAATCGAGTGGGCGGAGCGGTTATTATGGCACCTTCGCCATTGTCCTGGATGTACCTACTACGCAAATCACCATTCCCTCGCAAGAGCCACTGCGACACCTCCCCCTGCCGCCGGTTCTGACATTGGCCTTGATGACCCTGGTGGCGGCTACGGCGGTGCCGGGGATTGGCGAACTCGGCCTGATCCTGTACGGGTTAGTCATAGGTTTTGTCACCATTCGAGGCGTTTTTCTCGGCCTCGCCCGGCCCCTGCCCTGGTGGCTCAGGATACCGGCCACTGCCGCTGGGGTGGGCGCGGTGGGATGGCAATTTCACACCCCAAGCCCCGAGGCCGGGGTGGCGCTGCTCTCGCTGATGCTGGCGCTCAAGCTCTGGGAGGCCCAGAGCCCACGCGACTACTACATCACCGTGGCCATGGGCTGGTTCCTGCTGGTCAGCGGTTTTCTGTTTAACCAGGATCTGTGGGTCACACCCTATTTATTGATCGTCGCCTGGGGTTGGCTGACCTGGCTGGGCACCTATTTTGGCTTTTTGCAAACCCCCGCCGCCTGGCGGGAGACGGGAATCTACTGGTGGGGCGCTTGGCGTCTGTTGTTGCCGGCTCTCCCTTTGGCCTTGCTGTTGTTTTTGTTCTTTCCGCGTCTCAGCGCGCCCCTGTGGTCAACGCGGATCGGCGATCCGTCGTCGGCCAAGACGGGCCTCAGTGAGCGAATGGCTCCAGGTTCGATCAACCGCCTCGTGCAATCCGAAGAGATTGCCTTCCGGGCCGAGTTCGAGGGCCCCTTCCCCCCTGCGGCCGAGCGCTACTGGCGAGGGCCCGTCATGTTCCAGACCGATGGCCGGGAATGGTGGGCGAGCCCGCAACCCCTTCCGGGCCGGCCACCCGTCATGCTGCAAAGGCCGGGGCTGAATTACCGGGTGGTGATGGAACCCAGCCAACAGAACTGGCTGTTTCCCCTGGACTGGCTCGGAGACGCGCCGCCGGGTACCCTGGCGACCCGTCTGGGTGAACTGCGTCTCCTTCATCCCCTCAAGAAGCGCCAGTCTTTTCAGCTCAGTGCCCATCCGGGAGTACCCATGATCCTGCCCACCGAGGATCGCCAGGCGGCACTCAGGCTTCCACGGAACCTCACGCCCCGGATCCGCGACCTGGCCAAGCGTTTTGAGAGCCAGGCTGCGGGATCGTCCCACCGCAAAACCATTGCCGCAGTGCTCGCCTACTTCAACACCGAACCTTTCCACTACAGCTTGCAGCCGCCACTGACCGGGGATCGGCCAGCGGATGAATTTCTCTTCGAGACCCGCCAGGGTTTCTGCGAGCATTTTGCCAGCAGTT
>JBAXSA010000155.1:0-6771 GCA_037130945.1 Pseudomonadota bacterium
GCGTGTAGAAGCCAATCAGGGGCTCGGTTTGGTCGTGATACACCTTGAGCCGTGCTAAGACGGTTTCTTCCTTGTCGTCGTCACGCTGGATCAGATCTTCGCCGGTGACATCGTCCTTGCCCGCCGCCACCTTGGGGGGGTTGAACACGACATGGTAGGTTCGTCCGGAGGCCAGATGCACGCGCCGTCCCGACATGCGCCGGACAATCTCTTCATCCGGCACGTCCACTTCGACAACGGCGTCGATCGAGACGCCTGCGGCCTTGAGTGCTTCCGCCTGAGGAATGGTGCGGGGAAACCCATCGAACAGATAACCCTTCTGGCAATCGTCTTGTTTGATGCGTTCCTTCACCATGCCCATGATGATATCGTCCGAGACCAGCCCGCCAGCATCCATGATCTTTTTGGCGGCCTGCCCCAGCTCCGTACCCGCCTTGACATGGGCACGCAGCATATCGCCTGTGGAGATCTGTGGAATCTGGTAACGTTCTTTGATGTAGTTGGCCTGGGTGCCCTTGCCAGCACCAGGTCCACCCAACAGGATGACACGCATGAATTTCTCCTCTGAAATCGAAAAACCAGGCCGCTCACGGACCCTCGAAAAACCGGGGCAGTTTGACACGCCGGCAGGTTTGGCGCCATATGACATTGTGGATGGTTGGAATGGAGGTAGCTGATGCTTGAACACCCTCTCATCCTGACACGGGATCTGGACTCGCCACTGGGTACCTTGCGCCTGACTGCGGTTGGGGGTGCGCTGACCCGTCTGGATTTTCTTGATCCCGTAACATCCAGGCCCACACCCGATGAAACTCTGGATTGTGATTGTCTGAGCGAGGCCGTCTGGCAGTTGCAGCGTTACTTTCAAAACCCGGTTGTGGGCTTTGATCTCCCCTTGACCCCTTGGGGTACCCGGTTTCAGCAGCGCGTGTGGGCGGCACTTCAAACCATTCTTCCTGGTACCACCTGGCGCTACGGGGTCTTGGCGGCACATCTCGGTACCTCGCCCCGGGCGGTAGGCCGGGCCTGTGGTGCCAATCCCCTGCCGATTCTGATCCCCTGCCATCGTGTGGTGGGTGTCCTCGGGCTCACGGGGTATAGCGGTGGTGGCCCTGGAGAAGGCCTCGCGATCAAGCGCTGGCTACTGAATCATGAAAGTCCGCCCCCTCTCCCCTTGAGGGAGAGGGAGCTGGGGGGGGGTGAAGGGTCTAAACGATTACTCGATATAAATCCCTCGGTTCAGCCGCCATTCAGGCTCTGCATGACCCGTTGTATCCGCTCTCTGGCTTCCTCAGCGACCTGGGCGAGTTCGAGATTATCCGGGATGATGCCCAGCATACTGAGGGGATCGATGGCCGCTACGATGACGGTTTCGCCTTCTTCATACACCACAACATTGCAGGGCAGCAGCAAGCCGACATCAAGACTGGCCGACAGGGCGCGATGGGCGAGCGGCGGATTGCAGGTACCCAGGATCCTGTAGCGGCGAAAGTCCGCGTTGAGTTTCTGTTTGAATGTTGCTTGAACATCGATGTCCGTGAGCACGCCAAACCCCTCTTTTTTGAAGGCCTCGATGGTTTTTGCCAGCGCCTCGGGATAGGGCAAATTCAAACGGGTGCGAATGCTTAAATCGGTTGACATGTTGTGACTCCTGACTCCTGATTCATAAACGATATATCACGGATTTTATTTGATGACTGGCTTGGCCTCTATCGCGTCAAACCATTTGCGCGATCCCATCTGACGCCAATCGCGGCGGGCCTGGAGGCCCATCCTCTGGATCATCAGCTTGGTTCGTTTACGCGCCTCTTCCCGATTTAATGCGTTGCGTGTCAGGGCCTGGTAAAAATCCACTGTCCGCTCGAAACGCGATTGATCGACCCCTTTGGCATCGCCCATGAACCGCAAACCCAAGCCCAAGCCTTTGGCGCTTTCTTCGGCTTGAGGGTTGAACAAGTAGACTTTGATACAGCGTTCGGCATTGCTTTCGAGATCCATGTCGAGCTCGGCCACGATGCGCTGGAGCAGGATTTTGACCTCATCCAGTGGCATGCCAAAATCCATGACGCCGACTCTAAGGAGTTCTCTCTCCTGCTCCGACAGCAAAAGTTTTGTATCCTCCCCATAGAGCCGAATATAGTCAGCGAAGCGTTCCGCAGGGTCGCGGACAGCACAGGTAGCGCGGACAGGACGAGATTCCTCAGTAGACATATGGGATTCACCGGACGAAGAAGTAAACAAATGAGCGAATCTTACACCATACTGGCGGCTAGCCAGTCATGGCAAGTGCCAAAGTATCCTCCCATGCCTTGCGGCATTGTCATAGCCACCGATTGGCAAGGCTTTGCTATGCTTTATGATCCGGCATTAGAGCCTGCCTGGATTTACTGGATTTACTGGATTTACTTTGAGGAGTATCGCCATGGCACCCGTTACCCATGAGGCCCGTCACCGTCTGGTTGAGGCTTACGAACGCATGATCGAACGTGTTCATGGTCTGTTCCAGTCTTCAAGTCCGCCGCGCTCCACGCTGGCCCATTGGCTGGGAGAGGCCCAGGAGCGCGCGGTGGCACTCGAGGAACTCACCCGCGAGGAGGCTGAGCGGGTCGGCCTCTATGTGAAGCGGGATATCCAGGACGCCGCTCACTTTCTGGTGGAAACCGGGGAGGAAATCCGGCAGTGGTGGCGTTTCGATCTCGAAATGGTCGAGGACAGGATCTTGGAAAAATTCGCTGCGATGGCGGATCAGAGCAGTTTGCAATTGCGTCAGATCAACACCCCCGGCAATTTGACGGAACTTTACTATAGCGGTGAAATCAGCGCTCCGGGACGGATGGCTTGCACGGCCTGTGGCAAGGAGGTGCAATTTCAACGCACCACCGAGATTCCCGCCTGTCCCCGCTGTTTCAGTCAGGAATTCCGGCGGGTATAAGGCGCTTTTTTTGTTATCCTTCCGAACCATCGGGTTTGTGAGAAGGGCAGCATCTTCCGTGCTATTTCATAAAGTTTAGAGAAGCTGAGAGGGTTTTTATGACGGCGATTCACAAATTACTGGTGGCCAATCGCGGTGAAATCGCGGTGAGGGTGTTTCGTTCCGCGCATGAGCTACAGCTGCGCACGGTGGCCCTCTATTCCTATGAGGATCGTTTCGGACTCCATCGGGCCAAAGCCGATGAGTCCTATCAGGTGGGAGTGCCCGGCGAGCCGATTCGCAGTTACCTGAATATCCCCGCCATCATCAACCTAGCCAAGGAAAAGGGGGTCGACGCCATCCACCCCGGCTATGGTTTTTTGTCGGAGAACGCCGCCTTTGCCCGGGCCTGCGAGGAGGCCGGCATCATCTTTGTCGGCCCGCCCCCGGCGGTGCTGGAAACCCTGGGGGATAAGGTCAGCGCTCGGCAACTGGCCGAAGAGGCCGGAGTGCCGGTGTTGGGCGGCAGCCGCGAACCCGTCATGCCGGGAAGCAATGCCCGGAAGTTGGCCCAAGCCCTGGGTTTGCCAGTGATTGTCAAGGCCAGCATGGGCGGTGGTGGTCGCGGCATGCGGGTGGTGGAATCCATCGATGGCCTCGATGCCGCGCTCGATCAGGCCCGCCGTGAAGCCCTCTCGGCCTTCGGGTGCGCCGATGTGTTTCTGGAAAAATTCATCCGTCGTGCCCGTCACATCGAGGTGCAATTGCTCGGCGACAAACAAGGCAATCTGGTGCATCTCTACGAGCGCGATTGTTCGGTGCAGCGCCGCCACCAGAAGGTCGTCGAAATCGCCCCGGCTCACTGTCTCGACCCGGCCTTGCGGGAGATGATCTGCGAGGCGGCGATCCGCATCGGCCGCCAGGTTCATTACGAAAACGCCGGCACCGTCGAATTCCTGGTGGATGTCGAGACTGGCCGTTATTACTTTATCGAGGTCAATCCGCGCATCCAGGTCGAGCATACCGTGACCGAGATGGTCACCGGGGTGGATCTGGTGCGTTCTCAGATCCTGATCGCGGAAGGTGCGCCGCTCTCGGACGCGGACATCAATCTGCCCAACCAGGCGGCGGTCGCCATCAACGGCTTTGCCTTTCAGTGCCGGATCACCACGGAGGATCCGGAAAACGGCTTTGCCCCGGACTATGGCCGGATCAGCCATTATCACTCGCCGGGAGGACCCGGCATTCGCCTGGATGGTGGGGCCATGTCCACAGGATCCGTGGTCACGCCCTATTATGATTCCCTACTGGTGAAGGTGTCCGCGAGTGGCCGCCGTTTTGTCGAAGCGGTGCAACGCATGGATCGGGCGTTGATGGAGTTCCGGGTGCGCGGGGTCAAAACCAATATCCCGTTTCTCGAGAATGTCATTCGCCATCCGGATTTTCTGGAAGGCCGCTGTACGACGCGCTTCATCGACGAAACCCCAGATCTGTTCCTATTCCCGCCGCGTCAGGATCGCGACTCGCGGCTTTTACAGTACATGGCCGATGTGGTGGTTAATCGCTTTGCAGGAGCCCAGCGTTCCCCCAGCTACAAAGCCACGGAACCTGCCCTGCCACCCTTCGATCATCTGGCCGTCCCGCCACCAGGTACCCGTCAACGCCTACAGACCTTGGGATCAGACAAGTTTTGCGAATGGGTGCTAGGTGAGCAGCGCCTGCTGCTCACCGATACCACTTTCCGGGACGCTCACCAGTCTTTACATGCCACCCGGTTCCGCACCCGTGACATGGTGCGGATTGCCAGGGTTTATGCCCATTTATGCCCGGAATTGTTCTCGCTGGAGATGTGGGGAGGCGCGACCTTCGACACCGCCATGCGTTTCCTCAAGGAAGACCCCTGGGATCGTCTGGCCCAAATGCGGGAGGCGGTACCGAATCTGCTGTTCCAGATGCTGCTGCGGGGATCTAATTGCGTCGGCTACACCAGCTATCCGGATAATCTCGTCCGTCGTTTCTGTCATGTGGCGAAAGAAGCGGGCATCGATCTTTTCCGGATCTTTGACGCTCTGAACTGGATTCCCAGCATGGAAGTGGCCATCGAGGCCACCCGCGAAGCGGGTGCCTTGGCCGAGGCGACGATTTGTTATACCGGCGATATTCTCGACCCGAACCGGGACAAATACACCCTCAAGTATTATGTAAACTTGGCCAAGGAACTGAAAAAACGCGGTGCCAACCTGATTGCCGTCAAGGATATGGCGGGGCTCTGCAAGCCCTACGCAGCGGAGCGGCTGGTCAAAGTTCTCAAGGAGGCGGTGGGAATCCCAATCCATTTCCATACCCACGACATCGGAGGCGCGCAAGCCGCGAGTGTCCTCAAGGCCGCCGAGGTGGGGCTGGATATTGCCGATGGGGCCTTCGCGGCCATGGCTTGTGTGATGAGCCAGCCCAGTCTGAACGCCCTCGTCGAATCCCTGCGTTTCCTGCCTCGCGAGACCGGCCTGGATCCCGGCAACCTGATCGCCATCAATCGCTATTGGGAAGGCGTGAGAACTCTCTACGAACCCTTCGAGACCGGCTTAAAATCACCCTCTGGAGACCTCTACGCCTACGAGATGCCTGGCGGGCAATACACCAATCTGTACCATCAGGCCAGGGCGCTAGAACTGGAGAGTCGTTGGATAGAGGTGTGCCGGATGTATGCCGAGGTCAACCGGATGTTTGGCGACATCATCAAGGTCACGCCGACCTCCAAGGTGGTCGGTGACATGGCGCTCTTCATGGTCGCCAACCGCCTGACCCCCGAGGATTGCCTCAATCCCGAGCGTTCTCTCGCCTTTCCCGAAAGCGTGGTGGAATTCTTTGAGGGACGGCTCGGTCAGCCCTATGGCGGTTTTCCCCCAACGCTGCAAAAAGCGATACTCAAAGGCCGTCCCCCCTTTACCGAACGCCCTGGTATCAATTTGCCACCCGCCGATCTGGCAGCCGCCGAACGTCAGGCCGCCACCTTTTTGGGGCATCCGGCCAGCGAACGGGATGCCCTGAGCTATTTGATTTACCCCAAGGTATTTTCCGATTTCGCCGCCCATCTTCAAACCTTTTCGGATACCTCGGTGTTGCCGACACCGGTGTTTTTCTTTGGTCCGGAACCGGGAATCGAGACCCAAATCGAGATGCAGCCTGGCAAGACCCTGATTCTCAAGCTGGTAGCGGTGGGGGATGGTCATCCTGACGGCACCCGCACGGTATTTTTTGAATTCGATGGCCAGCCTCGCGAGGTGATTGTTCATGATCGGGCCCTAGCCACCCGGGTTCGGGAGACCGTCATGGCCGATCCCAACGATCCGCGTCAGGTGCCGAGCCCCCTGCCGGGTCTGGTAACCGTTGTGGCGGTGAACCCTGGTGATCAGGTACGCAAAGGCCAGAAGCTCCTCTCCATCGAGGCCATGAAGATGGAAACCACGATCTATGCCGAATATCCGGGCCGAGTAGCGGATATCCTCACGGCGGCGGGTCGCCAGGTTCAAACCGGCGAACTTCTGCTCAAGATGGAAATCACAAAGTTAGGCGATGAGTTGACGAAACTATAACCGAAGATGGCCCTGTCGGATGGTGCAATCTATCAGTATTGGGGAAAAGCGGGCACGGAGGCACACCTTCACTTATTGCCCTATCGCTGCCTGGATGTAGCCGCTTGCGGCATTACACTGTTGGGGTACAACCATCCTCTGCGTGATCTGCTGACCACCGGCGTAAAGTCGCGCAATGTTGATGCTTGAACTCTGTGTCCGATGGCCTGAGGGCTCATTTCCTGGGCTTCCCGTGGTGCCTACTTGCGCGACTTTACGCTGGTGGCC
>JBAXSA010000156.1:0-6762 GCA_037130945.1 Pseudomonadota bacterium
TTTGATACCATCATGGAACTGTTTGGACAGCAGGTGGCCAAACTCTATCGCAGCAAAGGAGAGGAGGCCGATTACACCGAAGTCATCGATCAGATCGGGGGTACCCGGATTCTGTTGGTCGAGGATATGCCCATCAACCAGCAGGTGGCTCAGGAATTGTTGGCCGGGGTGGGGATCCTCGTCGATGTCGCCAACAACGGGGCCGAGGCGGTACTCATGGTCGAATGGGGCCATTATGACGCCGTCCTGATGGATATTCAGATGCCGATCCTGGATGGGTATGAGGCGACGCAGGCCATCCGCAGGGATCCCCGTTTCGCACAATTGCCCATCATTGCCATGACCGCCCACGCCATGACCAGCGATCAGGAAAAATCGCTGGCGGCCGGCATGAACGACCACATTGGTAAACCCATTGATCCTAATCGATTGTTCTCGCTGTTGATGACCCACATCCAGCCGGGTGATCGCGTGCCGGTTGACCGGGAACGCTTGCGGCAGAGGCACATCCCCTCCGCAGGGAAAACCACGGCAGAGGGAAAGATCCCAGGATTCGATAGACAATCTGCTTTACATCGGGTCATGGGCAACCAGGCATTGCTCGATAAACTGCTACTCGACTTCCGTCGGGATTATGGAAGTGTGGCCAAGGAGGTACGGGAGTTTTTGGCCCAGGACGAGCCGGAACGTGCCAGACGCCTGGTTCATCAGGTCAAGGGCATAGCCGGCAATATTGGCGCACACATCCTTCACGAGGCCGCACGCACCCTGGAACTGGCCATCGAACAGGGACAGGCGCGTGACTGGCTCGCCCTGACCGAGACCTTCGAGACGGCATTGCAGGAGATCCTGGCCGCCATCGCCACGCTGCAACCCAAGCCCTGCGAAGCGCCGAGCAAAGAGGACGATCCCCTGGAGGCCCCGGATAGGGAAAACCTAAAACCCGCCCTGATGGAACTGGCCCATCATCTGTCACGTTTTAGCGTGGGGTCGACAGCCGTCTTCAACACCCTCAAACCCTTGCTCTTGCGGGCCGGGTTGCACCAGGAGGTCGAACAGATGACGGGACAAATTGATCGCTTTAAATTCAGCGAGGCGCGAGCCTCCCTGGAAGCCGTTGCCCATCAATTGGGTATTGCCTTGTGAAGAAATACGCATGACAGACACCTATGCCAAGCCGAAGATTTTGATTGTGGATGATTCTCCGGTAGACATCAAAATTCTGACCCGGATGTTGGTTTCCGAGTACGAAATTTCAGCCATCACGGACAGTCGCAATGCCTTTCAGGCCGTGGTGGAGTACAAACCCGATTTGATCCTGCTGGATGTCGGGATGCCTGAACTGGACGGCTACGAGCTGTGCGCCCGCCTGAAGGCCGATCCAAAAACCCAGGAGGTGTTGATTATTTTTGTGACCGCCCGGGACAGTGCGGAGGATGAGATCAAGGGATTGACGCTTGGGGCCGTCGATTACATTACCAAGCCGTTCCGTCCCGATGTCGTCGCCGCCCGGATCCGGAATCAGGTGAAAATGAAACGGCTGTTGGCCGCCACGGCAAAACAGAAGATTCTGATTGTCGATGACGCCCCTGGCAATATCCATGTACTGATTGAACTCTTTGCGACGGATTATGAGATTGCCGTGGCGACCAACGGCGAGGAGGCCTTGCAGGCCACGGGGGTGTTTAGGCCGGATTTAATTCTTCTGGATATAGAGATGCCCAAACTGGACGGTTACGAAGTCTGCATTCGACTGAAGGCCGATCCGAACACTCGGGCGATACCGATTATTTTCCTGACGGCACGCGATAGCGAGCTGGACGAGGCCAAAGGATTTCGACTGGGGGCCAGTGATTATATCACCAAGCCATTTTGTCCCGAGGTCGCCACCGCCCGGGTTTGGAATCATCTGGCACTAAAACGGCATCGGGATGTCATGGAGCGGATGATGAGCGCATTGTTGGAGGCCCGAGAGTCGGCGGAGCGGGCCAGCCGCTCCAAGGGGGAATTTCTTTCCAACATGAGCCACGAGATTCGCACGCCGATGAATGCCATTATTGGCATGGCCTATCTGGCGCTGCAAACCGAATTGACGCCACGCCAGAGGGACTATATCGACAACGTCTATAACGCCGCCCAATTGCTGCTCGGCATTCTCAACGACATCCTGGATTTTTCCAAGGTGGAAGCCGGCAAGCTGGAGCTGGAAAAAACGCGCTTTGTTCTTGAAGATGTGGTCAGTCATTCGCTGTTGCTGCTACGCCAGCGTGCGACCGAGAAAGAGATTGAATTCCTCTTTGATATCACCGATCCGCTGCTGCTCGGCGATGGGGGGGCGCTGCTCGGCGATGCCCTGCGCCTCAGCCAGATACTCATCAATCTATTATCGAACGCGGTCAAATTCACGCATCAGGGCTACGTCAAGCTGACCGTTAGCGTCGAAGAGCGTAGCGATGACGACGTATTGTTGTACTTTACTATCCGCGATACCGGCATCGGCATGTCGGACGAACAAGTGGCCAAATTGTTCCAGGAGTTCGTCCAGGCCGATGGCTCGACCACCCGCAAATACGGCGGCACCGGACTGGGGTTGAGCATCTCGAAAAGGCTTGTCGAGTTGATGGGGGGTTGCATCTGGGTCGAAAGCACACCCGGTGAAGGATCGAGCTTTATCTTCACCACCCGTTTTCAGTTTGCCAAATCCGCGACGTTGGTTCCCGCAGTGCTGCCGGGTGTGGACGTGTTGCGTGTGCTGCTGGTCGATGACCAGCCAGAATCCCAGCAGGTGCTGGCGCATCTGCTCACCGCCTTTGGTGTGGGTGTGTCACAGGATCAGGGCATCGCTTGTGCCAGCAGCGGCACCACGGCCTTGGCGATGATCCGGCAAGCACTCGATGCGGGCCGGCCGTATAACCTGATGCTGGTGGACTGGGTCATGCCGGAGATGGATGGCAGCGCCCTGTTGCAGGCTCTGCAAAACAGCGATATGACCCCTCAGCCGTTGCCGGTGGTGGTTTCCGCCTACGATTCTGAAACGCTGCACAAAATGGCGGGCCACCTCAACATCCCGTACTTCTTGCCCAAGCCGGTTTTGCCCGAAGCCCTGCGCAAGCTGCTCAACACCCTCCTGGGCAATACCGCCGGTGAACGGTGCGGCCGCCACGACGATCCTGTCAACGCCAACCTCAACGGCATGCGGGTTCTGCTGGTGGAAGACAATCTGATCAACCAACACCTGGCGGTCGAACTGATGACAGGCCGTGGCATTGAGGTCTCCGTTGCCAATAATGGCCAGGAAGCACTCGATCAACTGGCAGCGGTCGCCGACGATCACTTCCATCTCGTCTTAATGGATTTGCAAATGCCAGTCATGGACGGCTACGAGGCCACCCGTCGGCTGCGTGCCGATTCGCGCTATTTCTCGCTGCCGCTGGTGGCCATGACCGCCCATGCCATGGTCGAGGAACTCGAACGCTGCAAGACCCTGGGCATGAACGGCCACCTCAGCAAACCGGTTGAACCCGACAAGTTCTACGCCACCCTGGCCAGTTATTATACGAGGCCGGATATTCCGGTCGTAGTGGTTTCCAACCCCAGTGCTAACCACGCCACTGCGGGCGGTGACACCACAGGGCCACTACCCCGCATCGCCGGCCTGGATACCGCAGCCGGCCTGCGCCGTGCGGACAACCAGCAGAAACTCTATCTGCAAATGCTGGCCATGTTCGCCAGAGACTATGCCGGCTATCACCCTGCCTTTGAGTACAGCCTCGCCAACGCACAGTGGGAAGAGGCCAGGCGGCTAGCCCATACGCTCAAAGGGCTGGCCGGCACCATTGGTGCCAATGAGGTGCGGCTTCTGGCCAGTGATCTCGAAGCGGCCAGCCTGCACCAGCAAGGCGAGGCCGCCGTTGCCATTCTGTCCGCCCTGACGCCCCTGCTAACACCGCTGATCACCGCCTTGCAGCAGTATTTCGCTGAGGAACCGGCCGCCGTGATACCCATCACCGTAACGACTATGGGAAAAACTCACACACTGCCTGATTGCCTGCCGAAACTTCGGCAGCTACTCGGTGAAGGCGATGGTGACGCCATCGATCTGTGGGAAAAACACCAGGAGCAATTTGCCCGCGTCCTGTCACCCGAGGTCGTACATCGTATAGGTACGGCCCTGCACAATTTTGAATTCAATGTCGCAGAAATGCTGCTCGACGAACTCGCGGTAAAATCGCCCGCGATACACCCAAGCCATAAGGATTCGCCATGACTGCCCCGGAAACCCAGCGCCCCACCCTCCTGGTGGTGGACGACACCCCGGCCATCCTGAGTCTACTGGCCAATCTGCTCAGGGAGCAATACCACATCAAGGTCGCCAACAACGGCCTCAAGGCGCTCGAATTGGCGACTGCGGCTCCCCCGGATCTGGTGCTGCTCGACATCCTCATGCCGGATATGGACGGCTTTGAAGTGTGCCGTCGTCTCAAGGGCCAGCTAGACACCGCAGATATTCCGGTGATCTTCATCACCGCGCTGCATGACGATGAAAGCGAAGCACAGGCCTTGAGCGTAGGCGGGGTGGACTTCATCTCCAAACCCATCCAGCCCGTGGTGGTCAGGGCGCGGGTAAAGACTCACCTGGCTCTGAGCAAGGCCTATCGAGAGCTGGAAGTCAAAAATGATCAGCTCCAGCGGGAACGTGAGAACGCCCAGGCCGCCAACCAGGCCAAGAGCGCCTTTCTGGCCAGCATGAGCCATGAGATTCGCACACCGCTCAACGCCATCATCGGCATGACCGACCTGATTCTGAATACGAGCCTCACCCGCGAAGAGGAGCATATTAACCTGCAGATCGTTCATAACGCCTCGATCACCCTGCTCAATCTGATCAACAGCATTCTCGACCTTTCAAAGATCGAGGCGGGCCAGTTGACCCTGGAAATCCTCCCCTTTGACTTGCTCGGTCAGTTGGAAAACGTCTGCGAGAGCTTGGCCATCAAGGCGCATCACAAGGGGTTGAACCTCTATTATCACTGCCTGGCCGACCTATCACAGACCCTGGAAGGTGATTCATTGCGGCTGAAACAGATTCTCATCAACCTGATCAACAATGCCATCAAGTTCACCGAGCAGGGCGAGATCCTGCTGCGGGTTGAAGAGTACCCCTCGGCTGATCCGCAACAGGTGGCTCTGCACTTCTCGGTCATGGATACCGGCATCGGCATCCCACGCGAGAAACAGGCGATGGTGTTTGACCGCTTTACCCAGGCGGACAGTTCCACCACCCGCAAATATGGCGGTACCGGTCTTGGCTTGGCGATCAGCAAACACCTGGTGGAGATGATGGGCGGAGAGATGGATCTGGAGAGCGAACCGGGCCGGGGAACGGTGTTTCATTTCTCGCTGCGGCTGCCACGAGGCCAGTCCCGCCAGGAAGTCGAACCGCCAGACTTGTCATCCTCCATCGAGCGGCGCAAGAGGGCGTATCGGCCCGATGACCGGCCGTTGCAGGGTGTACGGTTGCTGCTGGGTGATCCCCACACCACCGGGCGAACCATCTTGGAGGACGTCTTGCGGCGCTTTGGTGCCGAAGTCACCGGGGTGGAAGACCCTGATGCACTCAGGGCTGCCCTGGCGGCTGATTCGGGCTTTGATGTGTTGCTGCTGGACGAGGCCATGGTGATAGCCCTTTACGATGCCCCTGATAAGGGGGTTGGAGAGGAGGTACGAGTGCCAAAGGATTGTTTAATCCTCACCTCGTCGCACGTCACCCTGGAACAGCTACCGCGTCCGCCCTGGCTGCAAGAGGTCATGGTACTCAAAAAACCGACACGTTATTTCCTGCTGTTGAAGAGACTACAGGAAATCCTGGGCCAGATTGAAAAACAACCGGAAGCGCGGGTCTCGCGTATCTTGCGCCGCACGGATATAGAGCCGATGCAGATCCTGTTGGTCGAGGACATTGAAGAGAACCAGCGTTTGGCCATCGCCATTCTGGAACAGGCCGGCCATGGCGTAACGACTGCGGGCAACGGCATGGAAGCCCTGCATCAGCTACAGCAGCGGGATTTCGATCTGGTGCTGATGGATTTGCAGATGCCGGAGATGGACGGCTTTGAGGCGACAAAGCGTATTCGCCAAGGCGAGGCGGGGGTGCGGCCCGCAAAAATCCCCATCGTCGCGGTGACCGCCAACTCCCTGACGATGGAACGGCAACACTGTCTGGACGTGGGCATGGACGACTTCCTGCTCAAGCCCTATCTGGTCATGGCACTGCTTGAAAAGGTGGAATCCCATGCCTGCAAGAAGCTAAAAAAGCCTCCAGTGGCGATTTTTCTCCAGATGGTCGAGGGTGTTGATGGCGAAACGCTCGCCAGGAACAAAAGGCTATTTGCCGATGCGTCACATCAACGGCTGCACGAGTTACGGCAGGCAATGCACCACCAGGAAATGGGCGCGGCGGTCAGGGCGGCGACACAACTGAAGAGCCTGGCCGCGTCCATCGGGGCGACACGGCTCAAAACCCAAGCCATTCGCCTGCTCGGCCAGATCGAGATGGCGTCGTGGGAAGAGGCCTCGGAGATCGGCACAGGCATGGAACCGTATATTCAGGGTGTATTAAAAATACTCGCTGAAGAAAAGCCGCCGGGTTAGACCCTCGCGAGGGCTTCGGCAAAGTCCGGCGGCTATCCTGTCCCACTCAGGCCGAGCAAACGTAACGGGAGTTCGAGACGTCGGCTCAAGTATCGAGTTGCAACAGCGATG
>JBAXSA010000157.1:0-6750 GCA_037130945.1 Pseudomonadota bacterium
GAATACAAGACGCTTTGAATGCTTAGGCGTAAAAAATCCCGAACACCTATGACCCTTGATACAGGTGGTCGAAGTGAGGTACAGCGGCGTCAATCCCAGGATGTTGCCGCGAAGGCGATTGAAGCCGCGCTCGATGAGGTATTCTTCGCGGTAGGCGAGTACTGCCTCGCCTAGGCCCAGTTCGGGGTCGTTGCACACAAATACCCGCCAGCCCAAGCCCCGTACGGTCTCCTCGTAGGCGGTGAGGTTGCGCACGACGAGACTGTCACGGTGACCGTCGTCACTTCCTTGGCGGGGTGTCCGAAGTAGCCAGATCTCATGCCTGACTCGCTAGTGTTCGTAAGCGGTACCCTTGATCCAGTTTTTGGAGGCCTTAACCAGGCGTCCCATGTCTTTCAGGGGGTCTTTCGCCAGGACATCCGGGGCATAACGCATCATCAATTGGCCCATTGGGTCGAGGATGTAGAGGCGTCCCTGAGCTGACAATCCTCCCAACCGCCGTAATAGACGTTCGCCCTGGAATGTCTCCGTCAGGGCAATCAAGAGGCCGGGAAAATCTCGCGCCAAATCAGCGGAGTTTCCTCCACTCGCAGGATCGGTCAGAAGTAGCAAGCGTTCCACGTTCATTTGGCCCTCGCCAAGCGCCAGACGAATTTGGCGCAGATCGACCAGATGCCGGCGGCACGTCTCCCCACAGGGGCCCGCCTCCAGCCATACGAGTGTCCACTTGTCCTTCAGTGGTGCGCCGTCGAATGGTGTTCCGCCAGGGGTCAAGAACGTTTCGTCAGGGGCCAACAACAGGGTTGACGGGATAAGTTCGCCCCGGTTGGCTCGCCCCTCGGGGAGATATTCAGGGTTGAAGTAGAAGAACCAGGCCGCGATCACCGGCGCGGCGAAGATCGCCAACATAATCCACAGCGGTGTCAGGCTGCGCTGGGTTGTCGCTTTTTCTTGCATCACGATGAACCCTCTCGTATCCAACTGATCCGCCCATAAATGGCTAATGCCATCAAGGCAAAGGAAAACCACATGATCGCATACCCTATGTGCATGTCCTCATTGAAGGACTCGTGCGACCAGTGACGAACAAAACCCTGGGGATCCGCTGGGTCTTCCAGAATGACGACCGGCTCGATGGGATAGGTGACGCGGGCGGCAAAGCGTTCCAGGGTGAGATAAGGCCAGCGTTTTTCCCCTCGATGGGCGGCCTCGTTACGATCATGCAGTATCAAAAACGGCGCTGATGGGGTATAGGCATCACCGGTAACCGTCAAGATATCTTCGGTGACTGGTGCCGCCGAGGGCTCGCCATTTGCTGCTGGGGGGATCCAGCCACGATTTACCAGTACGCGCACCTCCGATCCCTCAAGGCGCAGCGGAGTGATGACATGGAAGCCATTACGCCCGTTCTCGCGCCGATTTTCGATATAAATTTGCTGATCGGCTTCGAATACGCCGCGAGCGGTCAGCTTGCGAAACCGCAGCGCGACGGCGTCACTCACAAGACCCGCCAAGGGCTGTGGTGGCAGTGTACTGCGTTCCCATTGAAGCCGAGACAGATCGCGTTTCTGTTCGGCACGGTCCAACTGCCACATTCCCAAGCCGGTCAGCAACGGGAGAACCAGAATCAGCGAAAGACTTGGCCCCCAATGAAATCGAAATTCAAATTGCTTCAACATCATGCTTTGTGACACCAGTTGGTCTAAACTCATAGCGTGACGCCATTATAATGGCACCACGCCAACCTAAACGCCACCCACCGAATAGAGAACTGACCATGGACATGTTACTTAAGCTGCCTGTTATCTTCGTCCTTGTCTTCATCGTCTTTACGTTGTTCCAAGGCATGTATTACCTTGCCAAGGACGATGGTGAAACGGATAAAACCCGTGTCGTCAAGGCACTCACGGTGCGTATCGTGCTATCCCTTATGCTATTTGGCATGCTTCTTCTAGGCCATTTCTTTGGCCTGCTACAGCCACATGGCATCTAATAACCCATAAAAAAACCGGGCGGTTGGCCCCCGCCCGGTCTCTCTGGTTCGAGATACCGGCGTGCCTACATCCAGTAGACGAATATGAACAATCCCAACCACACCACGTCGACGAAGTGCCAGTACCAGGCCACAGCCTCAAACGCAAAGTGGTTGTGGGGAGAAAAATGTCCCCGGATGGCGCGACCAAGAATCGCTATCAGCATAATACTGCCGAGCGTTACATGAAAGCCGTGGAATCCGGTCAACATAAAGAAAGTTGACCCATAGACGCCGGATTTCAGTGTCAGGTTGAGTTCGTGATAGGCGTGACGATACTCCACAGCTTGTAAGACTACGAAAAGCAGGCCTAAGGTCACCGTCGCCACGAGACCCCAGATCAGTTTCTGGCGATTCCCTTCCTTCAAACCCCAGTGGGCCACCGTAACGGTTACACCAGAACTCAGCAGAATGAGAGTATTGATGGCCGGTATGCCCCACGCCCCCATCGGGGTGAAGGCTTCCCCCTTGGGACCCGCAGACGGCCATTGGGCCACAAACTGATTGTAAAGATCATGGGTTGCGGCCAGATAGCCCTCTCCCCCCAACCAGGGCATCGCAATATTCCGGAGGTAGAAGAGAGCGCCAAAAAAGCACAAGAAGAAAAATACCTCGGAGGAGATAAACCAAGCCATCGCCTGACGGAAAGTGCGATCTACCTGGGCGTTATAACAGTCGGAGAGACTCTCGCTAATCACGGTGCCAAACCAACCGTAGAACATGGTAATCAAAAGGAGAAATCCCGCGACCATTACCCAACGTCCAATACCAACCCCGTTGATTGCCAAAGCGGTACCTACCATGATCGAGAAAATAGAGAGCATGGCAATGACCGGCCAAGGGCTCGGATCCGGAATGTAATAGGCCTGTTGACCATGTGCTGAAGTATTCATGCTTGTCGTCCTCTCGTTAACCATGTGTTTAGGCATTATCTTTTCAATCTTCAAAGACCGGCCTTACGGCACGGCCAAGGCGGTCGTAGGAGCAACCCGCATAAAACTATAAGACAGTCTGATCGAGTCAACATCCGACGGTAGATCCGGCGATACCACAAAACGCAGCGGCATTTCCTTGGTCTCTCCCCCCTTCAGAGTTTGTTGGCGAAAACAAAAGCATTCCAGTTTGTGAAAAAAACCGGTTGCCTGCCAGGGTATGATACTGGGAATGGCCTGACCGGCGGTCTCTTGGGAAGAATGGTTTTCCGCGAGAAACCGAACCTCACGCGTCTCACCCGGATGAACCTGTACCCGAGGTTCGAGGGGGCGTAGCGCCCACGGCAGATCGGGCTGCACCGTGCTGTCGAACTGCACCGTGATCCAGCGGTCTGCCGCAACCTGCATTGCCGTTCCGACCTCGGGCTGGCCACCCGTGATCCGTTGTTCCACCGAGGGCGAACCGGTCAATTGGCAGATCAGCCCGTAAAGCGGAACTAGCGCAAAACCAAAGCTGAACATCAGAATAGCCAGACCAGACAGGAGCCACAACGCCCGTCGATTCTTAACCGAAGTAGTGGTGTTATTCAATACGCACTGCCTATGATCAGGCTGGCCATCTCTCGCCAAAAAACAATGGATGACGCATAAATGAAAAACACAAACGCCACGATCCACCAAGCTAACCGGGCATTGCGACGGCACCGTTCCGGGGTCACTTCAGATCTCGTCATGAGGGCAGGGTGTCTTTATTGAGTGTGTATGGGAACAAGCCACCGTGGCGGTACCACGGTGGCTCAAGGGTTATCTCGCCAGTTGTGGCGGTGTTGTCCAACTATGGAAGGGTGGCGGCGAGGGCAATTCCCATTCCAGGCCCTTGGCACCTTCCCACACCTTTGCACTGGCCGGCTGACCACCGCGTATGGTTTTGATGATGATATAGAGCAGCAAAAGGTGGCTCAAACCAAACACGAAGGAAGCAATGCTGGACAGCATATTGAAATCGGTGAAGATCGGGCTATAGTCGACGACGCGCCGTGGCATGCCGGCCAATCCCAAAAAATGCTGTGGGAAAAAGGTGACATTAAAGCTGATGACATTAGTCCAGAAAAAGATCTTGGCCAGTTTCTCGTCGTACATGTGTCCCGTCCATTTGGGAAGCCAGTAGAAAACGGCAGCAAACAAGCCAAATACAGCACCTGGCATCAGGACATAGTGAAAGTGGGCTACCACGAACATGCTGTGATGATACTGCATGTCTGCCGGAACCACCGCTAGCATGACACCCGTCAAGCCGCCAAAGATGAACATGAAGAGGATCCCCACCGCGAACAGCATGGGGGTTTCAAAGGTCATGGCACCCCGCCACATGGTGGCGATGAAGTTAAAAACCATCAATCCGACAGGAATGGAAATTAGGATGGTGCCTACCATGAAGTAGGTCACCGCGCCCAAGGACATGCCAATGGTGTACTGGTGGTGGGCCCAGACCACCATGCCGATGGATCCGAGCGCAATCATGGCGCCAATCGTGGAAGGATAACCGAACAGCGGTTTACGCGAAAAAGTCGGAATCACCGATGCCAATACCCCGAAGGAAGGCAACAACAGAACGTAGACCTCAGGGTGTCCAAAGAACCAAAATAGATGCTGAAAGAGCACCGGATCGCCACCACCCGCCGCGTTAAAAAAGCTGGTACCGAAGTGGCGATCAAATAGCAGCATGGTGACACCCCCCGCCAATACCGGCATGATCAAAATCAGCAGGAAGGCGGTCACTAGCCATGCCCAGACGAAGACGGGCATACCCACGAGCTTCACGCCCGGAGCGCGCATATTGAAGATAGTGACGATAATGTTGATTGCAGCCAATATCGAAGAGATACCCAGCAGGTGAACCGTGAAAATCAGGAAATCCATGGACATGCCCACCTGCACGGAGAGGGGGGGGTAGAGCGTCCAGCCGGTATTGATTTGGGTGCCGCCGCCTGGAAAAAATGGCACGATGAACGATAATACCAACATGACGGCAGCGGCTGGCAGCATCCAAAAACTCATGTTGTTCAATCGTGGTAGCGCCATGTCGGGGGCTCCGATCATGAGCGGGATCATCCAGTTAGCCAAGCCCGCCGCAGCCGGCATCACGGCACCAAAAACCATGACTAGCGCGTGATTGGTCACCAAGTTGTTATAGAGATCGGGCTCCAACAGCTGCAAGCCGGGCATGAACAGCTCCGCACGCATCAGCATGGCGCTAGCTCCCCCTAGAAACAGCATAACCAGGGCGAATATCAGGTACATGGTACCGATATCCTTGTGGTTGGTTGAATATAGCCAGCGCTTCAGACCATGGCCAGGGCCATGATTTTCGTGCGCATGTCCATCAAGGGTCGCGGTTGACATCAGGTTTTCTCCTCGCTCAAAAAATTATCGGGCCGATTTGACATCAGCGGGTTTTACGACATCGCCGGTGTTGTTACCCCAAGCATTGCGCTCGTAAGTGACAATGGCGGCAATCTCCAGATCGTTCAACATGGACCAAGACACCATTGCGGTGCCTGGTCTGCCATTTAGCACAACCTTCAGGTGATCCGTCACCAAACCCGTGGCGATCTTGCTCCCCTTGAGGGCCGGGAAGGCTGGCGGCAGTCCCATGCCCGTCACCTGATGGCAAGCTCCGCACTTGGTATCGTACAACCCATGTCCCTTGTCCAGCAGTTCTTCCTTAGTCCAATCCTTACTAGCAGTGGCTTCAGCCGCCGCAGCCAGCTTGATCTGTTTCTGTTCGTTCACCCAGACATCGAATTTCTCGGGGGACACCGACGCGACCACAATGGGCATCCGGGAATGCCAAGTACCGCACAATTCTGCGCATTGTCCCCGGAATACCCCTTCGCGATCAAGATTGACCCATGTCTCGGTCACATAGCCCGCGATTGCGTCCTTCTTGACGGCGAGTTCAGGCACCCAAAAGATGTGGTTGACATCCATGGAGGTATGAAGGAATCGGATGTTTCGGCCCGTCGGCAGCACCAACTGGTGATCTACGTCCCTCAGATAGAGGTCGTCTGTCTTTTCTTTCGGGACGAAACGGCTCTCCACCGTGATGCCCTGCGCTGGATACTGGAACTCCCACCACCATTGATGCCCAATCACCTTGACATCAAGCATGTTTTTATCTTTATCCTTTGGGACATTCCAGATACGCTCAAGCGTTTTCTCGGCGGTATTGGCGATCGTCAGATCCACGCTCAGTACTAAGGTTGGCACCAGCACCCAAGCCCAGCGTGCAAACCAGGTTTCATGGAAGGTCTGGTCGGCCCCATACCCGCGGCTCTTGCGATGGAAGTAAAGCGAATAGAGCAGGAACGCGAACAGGATGACCATGATGATGGTGCCAATCTTCATAGTCAGCATGTGGACGTTGTAGATATCCCGAGCCACCTCGGCGGCGGGTTCGGGGAAATTCACTCCCATCTCGGCAGCAGCACCGCCAGCCCAGACGGAAAGGAGCATAAAAATAAATGTGGCGGCGGTGCCCTGAATTTTCTTGAATGACATGGGTTCTCTCATCCTACTAAACTTTCCAGCCTGTCGAGAACCGCGAAAGCGACTCTGTCCCAGTGACGACAAAGACTGAAAAAACCTTGAAAAGCTCGATGCTTAATGCGGCCCATTGTACCGGGACTTGCGGGGATATTGAACCAGATTTTTTGATAGTGCGCAACATGTGGCCACCAGCGTAAAGTCGCGCAATGTTGATGCGTGAACTCTGTGTCCGATGGC
>JBAXSA010000158.1:0-6680 GCA_037130945.1 Pseudomonadota bacterium
TGATGCGCTCGGTGATGGGTCTGACGGGAGCCCACACTACCGTTCGTTCCGGTCGTCCTCGAGGAGTGCTGTTCTTCGCTGGCCCAACTGGCGTGGGCAAGACCGAGCTGGCCAAGACCATCACCCAGATCCTGTTTGGCGATGAGCGCGCCTACATCCGCTTCGATATGAGCGAGTTCGCCGCCGAACACGCTGATGCCCGGTTGTTGGGTGCCCCGCCGGGCTATGTGGGCTACGATGCTGGCGGTGAACTCACCAACGCCGTGCGTCAGCGACCGTTTTCGGTGATTCTGTTCGACGAGATTGAAAAGGCCCATCCCCGGCTGCTCGATAAATTCCTGCAAATCCTGGAGGACGGCCGCATCACCGACGGGCGTGGCAACACCGTCTATTTCTCCGAGGCAGTGCTGATCTTCACTTCCAATCTCGGCATCACCCTGATCGACGAAGCGGGTCATAGAGTGCCCAACGTCACGCCCAGCGATCCCTACGAGCAGGTCGAGACCCGGATTCGCCAGGCCATCCACGATCACTTCAAGTTCCAGTTGGGCCGGCCGGAGATTCTCAACCGCATCGGCGACAATATCGTGGTGTTCAATTTCATCACTCAGCCGGTGGCACAGGCAATCTTCACCGGGATGCTGGCCAACGTCTGTCAGCGGGTACGCGAGGAACACGGCCTGACACTCGACATCCCAGACTTGGTACGCGACCAGCTTGTAGACTGGTGTACCAGCGATCTGGCGAACGGCGGGCGGGGTATTGGCAATCGGCTGGAAACCACCTTCGTCAATCCCCTGGCCCGTGCCCTGTTTCATCAGTCCCTGACAGGTGTCCAGCGGCTCACTGTCGAGGCAGTCAGGGTCACGGACAACGTCCATAGCGTCCAGCTGGCGTGAAACTGCGGCTGAACAAGGCCCATTTTCCGGTCACCACCCTGGGGCCGGGGCGGCGCATCGGTCTGTGGACTCAAGGCTGCCACCTGCGTTGCCGGGGCTGTGTGTCGCAAGACACCTGGGAGGAAGATGCCGACCGCCTGATCGATATTTCCGTTCTGCTCGACTGGTGCCGAACGGTGAGCGGAGACGCCCTGGACGGGGTCACCATCTCCGGCGGCGAGCCTTTTGAACAACCCGAAGCACTGGCCGTGCTGCTCGATGGTCTTCACGCCTGGCGCATCGAACGAGGCATACCCTTCGATATCCTCTGCTATAGCGGCTTGCCACGAGTTCTCCTGGAACGTGATTATGCCAATCTGCTCGCCCGTCTGGATGCCCTGATCCCCGAGCCTTTTCAGGAAAAGCGGCCCCGGGGTAGTATCTGGCGGGGTTCGGATAATCAACCCCTGATCCTGCTTTCGCCGTTCGGCCAAACCCGCTACGCGCCCTATCTTGCCGGCAGTGCAGTCATCGGCAAGCGCTTTCAGATCGCGGTGGACAGCGAGGCAATCTGGTGCATTGGCATCCCGGAGCGGGGTGATATGGCGGCGCTGGAGGCGGTTTGCGCGGCGCGGGGCTTGCACTTCGGCGGGGTATCCTGGCGAAGTTGAGGGCGGCATCCTGACTCAATGCCGGCGATTTTCTGCTATTCTTTGGTCAGTGCTAATGGCGAACGGGATAATCCTGCAGGACGCACTTCATTAGTAGATACCATACAAACTCCACCATGAACAGTCAAACCCGCCGGGACGAACCGAATGCCACCCGGCGCGATGAATCCATCCCGACTCGCCGGGATGAATCCGGAGTCACCCGCCGCGACGGCGACCTGGAAACCACACCGACCTTGCTCAGTCTGCCTCCAGCTCTGGCAGCGCGTTACAGAATTCTCGAACAACTCCCCACCCAGGGTGCCGAGGCCGATCTGTTGCTGGTCGAGCCCCAGTCGGGTGGCGAGTGGGTGGTGATCAAGCTTTACCGGCGCGGTATCCAGCCCAAAAGCGAGGTGCTGGCGCGAGTCGCCGCCAGTGCCTCCTCCTATGTGGTGCGCCTGCTGGATCATGGTCAATCCGCAGGCATCGGCTTCGAGATTCTGGAGTATTGCAAGAGGGGGTCGCTACAAGACCTGCTGGCCAGGGGCGCGGTGCGGGAAACCACCATTCGCGCCCTGGCGCTGGAACTGAGCACGGCACTGCGGGAACTACACACCCAAGGCATTCTGCACCGCGACCTTAAACCTGGGAATGTCCTGATCCGTTCCGAAACCCCATTGCGTCTTGCACTCACAGATTTTGGCGTGGCCTCCATGGCGGATTCGACGCTGGTCTTCACCAGCGCCCATCGGACCGTGCGATACGCAGCACCCGAGGCGGCCACCGGCGTGATCAGCTTTGCCTGCGACTATTGGTCCCTGGGCATGATTCTGGCCGAGGCTCTCATGGGCCGACATCCTTTTGCCGGGCTATCGGAAACATCGACCCAGTACCGGATCAACACACAGGCTGTCCCCCTTCAGGATATCTCGGAGCCCTGGTTGACCCTGTGCCGTGGCCTTCTGTTGCGTAATCCCTCCCGGCGCTGGGGTGATGCGGAGTTTGGCCGCTGGCTGGCAGATGACAAGACCCTCCATGTTCCGGTTGAATCCACAGATTCCGAGACTGATCTGTATCGCGCCAGCCGCCCGTATCTGTTCCAGGGTGTCACTTGCTGGACTGCCCAGGAACTGGCGAAGCAACTGGCCAAGACCTGGGATCGGGGTGTCAAGGATCTGCAACGTGGCCTGTTGTTGCCCTGGATTCGAGAAGAGCTGCGCGACCAGCCCCTGACCCACCTGCTGATGGATTTGCTGGAGGATGCCAGCCTGACCCCGGATGAGCGGTTGTTGCGTCTGATGATCCCAATGGCTCCCAGCCTGCCCTCCGTATGGCGAGGCATGAGCTTGTCACCGGACGATCTGGCCGCCCTGGCCGAACGCGCTTTGCAGAACGACCTGGATGCCAGACGGGAGATTCAGACTCTCTTTGACCGGGGCATTTTGACAATCCTGGCCAAGTTGGAACCTGGCTATTCGGCGGTTGATCGCGCCTGGCAAGGGGCCGTGACCGCCAATGATGCAGCCTGGCAGCGCGCCGAACAAGCCGGCGCACCCGCTGCCCTGCGACCCCATCGGATCAGCCTTCTGCCCAGCCTCTTGCTCAGCGGTCTGTCGGAGACCTTTAGAGAGCGACTAGTGTCATGGGTACAGACCCTGGAACCCGAAATTAGATCCATTGCCTGGTTTGCCACCTTGCTTGAAGGAGAGACCCTCCCCATGGCCATCTTGCCTCTGATCCTGGCCCTAGCCCCGTCCGCAGCGGAGGAATCCGTTTGGAATAAAGCTCGCCAGGCCAACACCCCGGAGGGCTACGAAGGCTATCTCCAGTACTATCCTCAGGGTCGCTTTGTGGAAGAGGCCCGCCCCCTATTGGCCAAATGTCTGGAACAACCCCGTTGGTTGCAAGCCTGCCAGACCAATACCCTGGCGGGCTACGACGACTACCTTCAACAGTATCCCCAGGGACACTTCGCAAAAGCGGCAAATCAACGCTTGCCCGAGTTGTTGCGAGCAAACTTGATGGAGGATATCCATAACCAGCGCTTGCGCCGCCGCTATCTGGATATGCGGACTACAGAACAGGCTGTGCGGGATGAAAACAAGTCCGCCGTCACGCGGATGATGTGGTTTTATGCAGCCTTTATCGCCCTGGTGTCTTCGGCGATCATGGGTTTAATCATGGCGTTCATGATGTTAACCACTCAAAAAGTGTTGGCGAGAATTGAAATTTTGTTGCTTTCCCATGTTCTTGTGATTGGTACACTCATAGCAGTGAACCGGTTAACGCATAAACTTGAAAAAAGATCCCGACTATCCGCAAAATACGGCCCCTTACCCCCGGAATGGGACATCTTCGACGAATACCTGACCCGACGCATGTTATTAGGCGAATTTTGGAGAGAAGGGTCATGGCGCGAGTAAAGATCTGCCCCTCATGTGACCGCGAAAACCCTCCCACCATACCCTTCTGTGCCTGTGGGGCATCATTGGCAACCACCCCCAAGGTCGATGCGCGTTCTGCCAAACCATCCCCTGTGAGAGCGGCAACGATCCCCACCCGTGACGGCCCGATTGCGAACATCAGGCTTCTCTGGCCATGGGGTGAACAGAGGCTCCCGGATGCCTTGCCCATCGGGCGCGACCCCGATTTTTCACCGATTTCCGAGCATCTGGGTGCCTATGACAACATCTCCCGCCGCCATGCCGAACTTCGCCGTGAAGGTCTGACGGTATGGATCGAAGACCTGGGATCCACCAATGGCACCTTTGTTGACGAACAGCGCCTGGTACCCCATCAGCCTTGGCAAGTGGAAGGTAATTTCACGCTGCGTCTGGCCCGGGATCTCAAGGTGAGGGTTGAAACTCGCGAGGAAACATGACCGCTGAAAAAGATCCCGGGCTGATGGCTGACATCGCGGCACTGACACATCCTGGCAAGGTGCGGGAGGGGAACGAGGATTGCCTCGGGATCGGTGACTGGATCTCCTGCGAAGCCTTGACCACTCCCCGGATCTTCCGGCAAATACTTGGATCTGTCCCGTTGCTGTGCGTGGTGGCGGACGGTATGGGCGGCCATGCAGCGGGAGAAGTCGCCAGTCACCAGGCTACCGAACAGCTGCTGGCGATGGGTGTCAGGCTGTCGTTGCTGGCATCATGCTGGGTGGACTGTCTGCGAGAGATCCACACGGCATTGTTCGCGCGCATGGACGCCATGCCGGTTCTTCGAAGCATGGGCACGACAGTCGCCGGCCTGGCACTGACCGAGGATCAAGCGCTGGTATTCAATATTGGCGACAGTCGGGTCTATCGTGGACGCGATGGATTTCTCACCCAACTCAGCACCGATGACGTGCGCCACGCTCACTATGGACAGAGTGACGGGCACTCGCGCAACCACGCCCTGAGCCAATGTCTGGGCGGCCCCATACGGTCAGCCATCGACCCTCATAGTCTGTCCTTGCGCCTGGCCATTGGGGATTTCTGGCTACTGACTTCGGACGGCATCACGGATCTCCTGGACATCGACGTCCTGGAAGCGGCCATTACCCCGAATGACCCGGCCCGCACGGTGGCCATCCTGGCCGAACAGGCTCTGGCCGCTGGTGGACTGGACAATTTGTCCCTGATTGCCGTGCGCATTCATGCATTGAACGATGGATTTGCATCATGAGCAGCCTCAAGACTGCGATGTATGCCTTGGAGGAATCCCTTTGCCGCATGACCGAACGGGAGACCCGGCGGGCACGCGAACTGGCTCTGCAAATCGAGATCCGTGATGCCTGCGAGCGAATCGTGCGATTGCAGGAGGCCGTGCAACGTGTCCATGCCGATTTTCCCGATGATGGACTGGCCGTTCAATGTTCACCCCCTGTCGACGAGCCCAAGGATCAGACCGTCGAGGCACTCACCGATTATCTCGCCGAGCTGTCGCAATCGGTGGCCCAGACCGAGACCCAATGGCGTCTGGAATCGCAGCGGGTTCGATCGAACATCACCTTACAAAAGTCCTTGGCGTCACTCATTCAAACGAAAGTCCAAAAACCGCGTACCGCAGCCGAGGTTCTGGTGGTTTCACCGGCGACCATTCCGAATGACATCAACCGCTTGCTGAAGCGTTTGGAACGGGAACCCGGAGAAGCCCTATCCCCAGACATCGAACGGCTGGTTCAGTCACTCCAGAACCCACAAGAAAAACTGCGGCATTCGGATCTGACTCTGGAACTTCGTGCCGTGATTGCTCGTCATAACAAGGGTCGTCTGGTAGAACGCCGGATCCGCGAGGAAGCAAAGGCCCTCTATCTGCGTTTGCCAGACCCCCGCAACGAGCAGGAGCAGCAACTCGCCCGGCGGGTCAGCGAAGCCGCGCTGGGCCAGGCTGATCTGGACGACAGGCTGCGTACCGATATTCTGGATTGGCAGACGCGAGCCAAAGCCCGAAACGCCCAGGAACAAGTCAGCGAGGTGATGCGCCAGTCACTAGAGGCGCTAGGCTATGAGGTCGAGGAGGGTTTTGAGACCCTGTTTGTGTCCGACGGTCAGGTTCATGCCCACAAACCGGGGTGGGGTGACTATGCACTACGGTTGCGGGTCAATCCCGGCGAACAATCTCTCGACTTCAATCTGGTACGCGCTGATGATGGCATGCCGCCAACCCAGGAGCGCCGCCGCCGCGACCGCGAGATGGAAGAGGCCTGGTGCCCCGATTTTCAGCGCCTGAGGGAGCAATTCTCAGCCGCAGGTCTTTCCACGCGGACGCTACGCGAAATTCCCGCCGGCAGTCTGGCGGTGCAGACCGTTCCCGCATCGGGCGCCACCCACGCCCCTCGCCGTGCCACTGCACCCGTTCAGCGAACCCTGGATAAATCCAGGGGATCGACCTGATCTTTGGAAACATGGATCACTTGCTTGAGTTAAGTTTTACGGATGAATCGGCATCATCATTTGTGGTTCGTCATTTGAGCAATTTTGGAAAATACCTGAATTCCGATATCGTGAAAACCATATTCAGTGTGCGCGGAAGGAAACCGCTTGACCTTCAGCTGGTTTGTATGCCATTTATTTGAATTTTTTATTTCAATGGAGAGTCCCCTGTGGGTTGATATGTGGACATGAATTACGGAGCAGGCGTCTCCTTACAAGGTTAGGTA
>JBAXSA010000159.1:0-6679 GCA_037130945.1 Pseudomonadota bacterium
CTACCGGGTCTATGGCGGGTTGCGATTCTTCGAACGCGCCGAGATCAAGGACACCCTGGCTTATCTTCGCCTGATTCAAAACCCCGACGACGACAGCGCCTTCGACCGGGTGGCGAATCTGCCCCCCCGAGGGATTGGCCTCAAGACCCTCGAAGACTTGCGGGTAGCCGCGCGCGGAGAACAGACATCCCTGTGGCGGATCACCCGCCGGCAGATCGACGAGGGCGGTCTGGCGCGGCGCGCGGCGGTGGCTCTGGAAGGCTTTTTGACATTGATCGGATCCCTGCAAGAAGTAGCGACGCAGTTGTCACTGTCAGAACTGGTCAGCAAGATTCTGGAGCGCTCCGGATTGCCCGATTACTACCGCCAGGGCAAGGATGGCAAGGGCCAGGATCGCATTGAAAACCTTGAAGAGTTGGTCAATGCCACAGACGGTTTTTTGGTGGATGGCGACGAAGGCCCGGAGGGACGGCTGGCCCTGTTTCTCGCCCATGCCGTCCTAGAGGCGGGTGATACCCAAGGCAAGGAGGATATGGATTGCGTGCAACTCATGACCCTCCATTCCGCCAAGGGTCTGGAATTTCCCTGGGTGTTTTTGGTGGGCCTGGAAGAGGGTCTGTTTCCCCATAGTCTCTCCAAGGACGACCCCGCCAAGCTCGAAGAGGAACGCCGCCTTTGTTATGTTGGCATGACGCGGGCGATGCACCATCTGCACCTCAGCCATGCCGAGAAACGGCGGCTTTACGGCAGCGACCGCCTGTGTTTTCCCTCGCGTTTTTTGAAAGAGATTCCGGCGGAATCGATCAAGGGCAAAGGTGTGCGCCAGGCCATCGCCCCGGCGGCACGCACGGTGGCCTCCGGCGCGGGTAGCGGGGGGTTGGGTATGGGCCAACGGGTTTTTCATGCCACCTTTGGCGAGGGCGTGGTACTCAACACCGAAGGCAATGGCCCCCAAACCCGGGTTCAGGTTAATTTTGGCCAGGCCGGAATCAAGTGGCTGATGCTGTCGTACACCCAACTGAAACTTCTGTAAGGGTGCCACGAATCTAATCCTTAGAAATATGGAAATAGTAAGCCCGATGGGTTGGTCAATCCGGCGGCTCGAACAGATCGGCAGTCAGTGGTGAAGTCTTCGGGCTGAGGCCGAAATGCAGGTAGGCGGTGCGGGTCGCCACCCGGCCCTTGGGAGTGCGCATTAAAAAGCCTTGCTGAATCAGGTAGGGCTCGACGACATCCTCCAGGGTGCCGCGTTCCTCGCCCAGCGCGGCGGCCAGATTGTCAAGTCCGACCGGGCCGCCGTCGAATTTTTCAATCACCGCCATCAGCAACAGACGGTCGAGATGGTCGAAGCCATTGACGTCCACTTTCAGGAGCTTGAGCGCCCGGTCGGCCAGAGCCTGGGTGATGATGCCGTCGCCCTTGACCTCGGCAAAATCCCGTACCCGGCGCAGCAGACGGTTGGCAATGCGCGGCGTGCCACGCGAGCGGCGGGCAATCTCATAGGCACCGGCCTCATCGGTGGTTACGCCAAGGATCCTCGCCGAACGCCGGACGATCTGGGCCAGATCCTCGGGGCTGTAAAACTCCAGCCGTAGCGTGATGCCAAACCGGTCGCGCAAGGGCGAGGTCAGCAAACCGGCGCGGGTGGTCGCCCCGATCAGGGTGAAGGGCGGCAGGTCAAGCTTGATGGAACGCGCCGAGGGCCCCTCGCCGATCAAGATATCGAGCTGGTAATCCTCCATGGCCGGATAGAGAATCTCCTCGATCACCGGGCTGAGGCGATGGATCTCGTCGATGAACAGCACGTCCTTGGCCTCCAGATTGGTCAGTAAGGCGGCCAGATCGCCGGGCCGTTCCAGCACCGGCCCGGAGGTCTGGCGCAATTGCACCCCCATCTCCTGGGCCAGAATATGGGACAGCGTGGTTTTGCCAAGGCCCGGCGGGCCGAAGATCAGAACATGATCGAGAGCCTCGCCGCGCTTGCGGGCCGCCGGGATGCAGATTTCCATCTGCTCATGCACCATGGGTTGACCGGTGTAATCGGCCAGGCGCTTGGGACGGATGGCCCGGTCGAGGGCCTGATCCTCGGGGGTGGCCTCGGTATCGACGAGTGGGCGGTCGAGGGTCAGGGTCAGACTGTCCACCCGTAGCGCACCAAGTGGAAAAATACCGGTGCGGAGAAGGTAATGGAATCGACGCGATCCAGCATCCCGCCATGGCCTTCGATCAGGGTGCCCCAATCTTTGACGCCACGATCACGCTTGATTGCGGACAGCACATAGCCGCCAAAAAAACCCATGACATTGATGATCAGCGCGATGATGGCCGCCTGCCAGGGCCGGAAAGGGGTGATCCACCAAAGGGCCGTCCCTAAGGCGGTGGCGCTCAGGATACCGCCGATCAGGCCCTCCAGCGTCTTCGACGGCGAGATGCTGGATGCCAGCCGGTGACGACCATAGAGTTTCCCCCAGACGTACTGAAAGACATCGCTGGATTGTACGGTCAACAGCAGGAAAACCATCAGCAGGGCGTTGCGTCCGCTGTAGTCCGGAATCTCGAGGGCCATCAGTGCGGGGACATGGGACAGGGCGTAGACACAGATCATCAGACCCCATTGCAGCTTGGCCGTCCGCTCCAGAAAGCGGGTGGTATCCCGCCCCAAAGAGGACGAGATTGGCAGCAAAAGAAATCCATAGACCGGGATCAGGATGCTGAACAGGCCGTACCAGTGGCTGGCCACCAGGGTGTACTGCAACGGCAGAAAGAAGAAAAAGCTCCACAGCAGGGTGCGGTGATCGCCTCGCCGGGTGTGGGTCAGGGAGACAAATTCACGCAAACATTGGAAGGACACGAAGGCAAACAACCCGATGATCCCGCTTTCACCCAGCCAGAGCCCCAGTCCGAGCAGACCCACCATCACCCACCAGGCCTGGATGCGGGCGTTGAGGTTGTCGATGACGGCAGGGGGCACGCCCGGCACCAGCCGGTGGTTTAGTTTTTTTAGGGTGACCCCGATGAGGGAAGCCACCAGGAGCATCGAGAAAACCGCGCCAAAGATCCCGTAGAGGGTTTCCGAAGTCGTCATGAGGGTGGCCTCCTCAATCGCCCGGTGGTTCAAGAGCCAGCAAGGCCTTCCGGGCGCGGCTGAGCAAGGTCTCCTTGCCCTCACCCCGCTCAAAAGTCAGCGGTGAGCCGAAGGTGAGACTACAGAGCAAGGGCACCGGGATCAAACTACCCTTTGGCATCGCCCGCCCCAGGTTCTCGATCCAGACCGGTACCAGTTCCACCCCGGGGTGGGCCTTGGCCAGATGGTAGAGCCCGCTTTTGAAGGTCAGCAGCCCGCGCTCCGGGTTGCGTGTGCCTTCGGGGAAAAGAATCAGCGAATCCCCCGCGTGCAGGGCTTGATCCATGGCCTCCAGGGGGCTGGCGTGAAAATGCTTGACCACCCGATCAACCAGTACCGCTCGAAACACCCGTTGTGCCAGGTAGCGGCGCAGGGCATCCCGTTGCCAGTAATCGGCGGCCGCCACGGGTCGCGTCCGCCACCGCAGATCCGGGGGCAATACCGACCAGATCAGGAGAAAATCGCCGTGGCTGCTGTGATTGGCAAAATAGATGCGAGGCTGATTTTCCGGCACACAGCCAAGCCAGACCGCACGAACCCCGGTCAACAGCCTGGCAAAACCGCACAGCACGGAGGCCACGAACGGCTCAGGGGCCATATACCGCGCCACGACACCCCGAAAACCGGGTAATCCACTCATCGGGGTTTTACTTTTACTCATCTTTTACTCATGCTCATGCTCATGGCGTGCGATCCGTTGAAATCTGCTCCAGGCCGCCGCGCACCCGGTTGACAATATTCACCAGGATGGCCAGCGACGCGGCAACCAGCATCCACTCGCTCCACTCCGGCAAAGTTCCAGCCAACCCCAGCCACAGACCCAATCCACCGAAGAGCAGGGCACGGTCGCTCTTGCCCATGGGCCCGTCGTAGCGCCGTTGTGACCCCACTATGTGTGCTAAAACCCCGGCCATCTCCGACAGGGCCGACAGAAAAATGACCGCGCCGACACTCCCACAACCCAATGGCGGGACGGCTACAAAGGGCAGATACAGGGCGGCATCCGAGACCACATCAGAGAGTTCGTTCAAATAGGCTCCAAGCGCCGATTTCTGACCAAACTCCCGGGCCAACAGGCCGTCCACGGCGTTGCAGGCCATCCGCAAGAACATCCAGAGCGGCAGTAGCAAAAAGAGTTTTGGGTGGTTTCTTGACAGCAGCAGCAGGCCCAACGCGACGGAAATCATCATGGCAAAGCTGGTAACGCCATTGGCCGTTACCCCCCGGCTGGCCAGGCCACTGGCGAGGGGCCGCAGGAGTGTTTGAAAGCGCGGTTTGAGTTCGTAGAGGCTGAACATCCGTGTCACCTAGTCCTATCAAAAATCCGCTGATTGGAACGGTGAGACTGACGTGTCAGCCATTCCCGGGTCAATCTTTGTCCCTCGGCGATTTGAGCGGGTGTCATCCGGGCCAGGAGGGCTTGGCGGTTTTCGGCCGCCTTGTCGTGATTTTCGCTGGCGGCCAGATTGTAGAAAAGGTAGGCCTGAGTAAAATCCTGGGGAACACCCCGCCCATCCTCATAGAGGGCACCCAGACGATTCATGGCCGCAGGATGGCCCTGGTCAATGGCCAGACGGAGCCACTTGACGGCCTGACCCTGATCGCTGTCCACGCCCTTGCCGTTTTGATAACAGATGGCCAACTGATAGCTCGCCTCGGCGTATCCTTGCGCAGCGGATCGTTCAAACCAGACCAGGGCCTGCGGGTCGTCCTGGGGAACCCCCTCGCCCCGCTGATAGAGTATCGCGAGATTGTATTGCGCCCCGCTGTCTCCCTGGCGCGCCGCCTGGGTAAACCAGTTCGCGGCCTGCTTGGGATCCCGGGCTTTCCCCTGACCTTTCAAAAGGCTGACCCCCAAGTTGAACTGTGCGCTGGCATTGCCCTGATCCGCCGCTTTGCGAAACAGCATCGAGGCACGCTTGGGACTGGCGGGGACTCCGAGACCCTGGGCGTAGAGGAGTCCGAGGTTATTTTGCGCATCGCTATAGCCTCGGGCCGACGCCTTTTCGTACCAAGCCGCCGCCTCCCGGTAATCCTGGGTGACGCTTTTGCCTTCCTCGAACAGGACGCCCAAACGGTATTCGGCGTGGGGATCGCCCGCCAGGGCGGCGTGTTCGATCCCTGGCAAATCCACCTCCTCGCTGGTGGTGCCTGCGGCCGAGCCGTTGCCGTTCTGCATCAAAAAACCCTGACAACCCTGCAACAATAAACCCAGCGCCAGAAATAGCCCCTTCATTGGAGAATTGGACGCGCGTTGACGGGTTGAACGGGGCGGTTATTGTGGTGATGGTGCAAAACATCGGCGAATTTCTGGATTTGCGCCTGACTGGCGGTGGCAGCCTTCTTCAGCACTATCCAAAATACGCCTTCACTACAGGGCGGGGTTGTTAGCGAACCGCTAAACCGGTAGTAGCCAAGATCCGCTCCCAACCTAGCATCCGGATGGCTTTTCTGGCCAGCGGATAGCAGATCGCTCGCACTCACTGCGGAGGCGTCGGCTAAGGGCAATTTCTGGACATCTTTCGGCATTTTTGCCCACAAGGGCTCCAGAGCGGTAAACGCGGAGCCTTCCTCGAACATAAGACCGATGACAGCCAGGTTACCCTCCTTGTCAGCATGAACGAAATGGGCCTCCATGGGAAACAACCGGCCCTGAATCAGATTCTCGCTGGGGACATGGAAATGAACCTGTTTGAGTTCAAAGGTACGGCCTTCCAGGGTGATGCTGCTGCCCGGCGCAAAATTGGCCTGTACCGTGTGGCCATTGTTGAGAATTTCCACTGTTTTCGTGGTGTAGTTGAATTGAATAGGTTGCAATTGGGCCTTGATGGCATTGGCGATATTGATGGGGGTCTGTTCTTTGCCACTGGCGCAGGTCGAAAACTTGGGGTCGAGTTCTCCCCAATGCGTTGGGCCCTGATCTCCCTCATAATCCCAGTGGTGAGGTGGCGCCTTATCTCCTTTGGCGGGTGCGTGAGCGTTGTCCCCTTTGGCGGGTGCGTGAGCGTTGTCCCCCTTGGCGGGTGCGTGAGTGGTTTCGGCACCCGCCCAAACGCTGTCTGATACGACAACCCACAGAACGGCAGCCAAGGCGGCCAAAAAGGTGAGGTATGCCGTTTTCACGCTAAACGCCCTCTGGTTATTAAAATAGGGAAAGGACTTGCTGACTCAAATCAGATTGTCCGTGACCAATGCCGTTCGTCCTCGCCAGGAGTGTCGCGGCTTAGGCGGATAGCCCTGATCTTCATCAAAAATCCTCTGGTTGAAACTATCGGTCAAGGCATCCATGGTTTTTTCCTGAACAGCGCGAAGATTCTTCGACGGTGAGAGTCTGAAAAGAATCCGGGTGGTTCAAATTAAAATGGTTGACATGCTGTAAATGCTCGGGATTAAAACCCTCCTGGCGGATTTGCGCGATGAGCCCGACAAACTCCGGACTGGTTTTTGCCCCGGTGGCACTGATGACCTGGGGCAGCCTGTGGTCGGCGACAATCCTCGCTCCCCGGTTGACCTGCTCCCCCGTCCCCCGATCATCCGTATAATATTGCGACAGCA
>JBAXSA010000160.1:0-6664 GCA_037130945.1 Pseudomonadota bacterium
ACGCCGCCGATCTGCCCGCCCTCCTGGCGCTGATGCAACAGGAACACATCGACAAATTTTATCTTTCTCACCTCAACTATGCCGGACGTGGCGGCAAGAACCGCCGTGACGACGCCTCGCACGCTTTCACCCGCAACGCCATGGAAACCCTGTTCGACACCGCCTGGACGGCTGTCCAACAGGGCCGGGATTGGGAATTTGTGACCGGCAACAATGACGCCGATGGCGTTTTTTTACTGCACTGGCTAGCCCGGCGCGCACCCGATCAGGTCGAGCGGCTCACCGGCTTGCTGCGGGCTTGGGGGGGCAACGCTTCGGGGCGGGACATTGCCAACATCGACACCCAGGGCCACGTGCATCCCGACACCTTCTGGTCGACGCATACTCTGGGCAATGTCAAGGAACGCCCTTTTTCGGTTATTTGGCAGGATCTCTCAGATCCGCTGCTGGCCGGGCTGCGCACCCATCCCCGTCCCCTGGAGGGGCGTTGCGGCACCTGCGGCTTCCGGGACATTTGCAACGGCAACACCCGTACCCGCGCCTTCCAAACCACCGGCCGTCTATGGGCGGAAGATCCCGGCTGTTATCTGACCGACGAGGAAATATGCGTCTAATTCCCCTGCTATTACTGGCCATCGCCCCCAGCCTCCTGGCCGCTCCGGACGGGGCCGCGCTCTACCATCAACACTGCGCCAGCTGTCATGGCGAGGAACGCCTGGGGGGCACCGGCCCAGCCTTGCTGCCGGATAATCTTGGCCGCTTAAAACCCGCCGAAGCCTTGGCGGTGATTCGCAAGGGCCGCCCCGCCACCCAGATGGCCGGTTTTGAGGATCGCCTCACCGCCGAAGACAGCGAGGCACTCCGCGACTTCGTGTTCAAACCACCCGCCAAGCTGCCCATTTGGGGGCTGGCCGAGATCGAAGCCAGCCGGATCGTCCCGGCCCCTCGTGAGGGCTTGGCGGCCCAGCCGGTTCATGGTGCCGACCCGCTCAATCTATTTGTGGTGGTGGAGACCGGCGACCACCATGCCACGATCCTGGACGGCGACCGCCTGGTACCCATCCATCGCTTTCCCACCCGCTTTGCCCTGCATGGCGGCCCCAAATTTTCGCCAGACGGGCGGTTTGTCTACTTTGCCTCGCGTGATGGCTGGATCAGCCAGTTCGATCTTTATAGTCTGAAAACCGTCGCTGAGGTGCGGGCCGGCATCAACACCCGGAATCTCGCGATTTCCGGCGATGGACGCTATGTCATGGCGGCCAACTACCTGCCACCCAACTTGGTCTTGTTGAATGCCAGGGATCTAAAACCCATCAAGGTGATTCCGGTCACGGACGAACGCGGCCAGACCTCGCGGGTTGCTGCGGTCTACGCCGCGCCGCCCCGGGAGAGTTTTATCGCTGGCTTAAAAGATCTTCCGGAGATTTGGGAGATTGCCACGGCCGACAATCCCCCGCCGGTTTACAACGGCCCGATGCACGATTACCGGATGGAAGAAGGCATTGCCAAACAGACCGGCCCCTTTCCCGTCCGGCGGATCAAAATTCCCTTTGTGCTGGATGACTTTTTTCTCGACCAGAGTTACCGCTTGCTGGTGGGAACCGGGCGCCAGGGCCCCACTAAAAAGGGCCAGGTGATCCAGCTGGATGCCGGGGTGCCAATCGCCGCGCTCGATATCGACGGCATGCCACATCTCAGTTCCGGGATCACTTGGGAACGTGAGGGCCACCGGCTGCTGGCCACGCCCAACCTGGAACGTGCCGAGATCACGGTAATCGACATGGGTGACTGGAAAACGGTTCGGCGCATCAGTACCGCAGGATCGGGTTCTTTCCTCCGCAGCCACGAACGATCCCGCTATGTCTGGGCCGATTGTTTTTTCAGCCCGGCCCGCGATACGGTTCACGTCATCGACAAACAAACCCTGGATATTGTAAAAACCCTAAAACCCCAGCCGGGCAAGACCGTCGCCCATGTGGAATTCGACAAAGACGGTAAATACGCCCTGTTGAGCCTCTGGGAGATGGAGGGTGCCCTGATCGTTTATGACGCCACCACCCTCGAAGAGGTCAAACGCATCCCGATGCGTAAACCCTCCGGGAAATACAATGTCGCCAACAAGATCCGCCATTCCGAAGGGACTAGCCATTAGGCTAGAACATATTGAGATTCAGACTAAAGGTCACACCCTGTTCCTGTAAGCCGTTGCTATTTCCCTCGGTGGAGACCTTCCGTAACCGATGTCCCCAATAGAGTTGGGCACTGATTCGTTCGTCCCATTGGTAAAGCAGCCCGAGGCCCACACTGGCCAGTGCATCCTCCCCGGTATCGTCCTTGACATGACGGTTGGCGGCACCCCCGCCATCGACAAAGGCGGCAATCTGCAGATCACCCAAACGGTCGCGCCGTAGGAGTGGCAACCGGTACTCCAGCGAGGCCGTCCAGCCGGTATCGCGTACCAGCTGGTTTTGCAGGTAGCCGCGGACAGTATCCAGTCCCCCGACGGCAAACTGCTCTTGTGGCAGGAGCCGGTCGTTGGCCCATTGCGCGGAGGCACGAAACAGCACCTCGTGGTCGTTGAACAGCCGTCGTGCCCACTGAAATTGCCCCAGCCAGGCGAAAAACTGGCTATCTGGCAAGTCGGCATGCACCGTGGCACCCAAGGCACCGACGCCGGCGCTCAAGGTTGATCGCGCCGCCACCACCTGTTGGGGGGTACGCTGGATCCAGTCCTGAGAAAACCTCGCCACATTCACCAAACTATCGCCATCCTCCTGTCCCGCCGAAAAAGAGGAGGGATCGCCCAGCAGCCAAGTCCGATAACTGCGACTTTCCAGAGAGAGCCCCAAAGCCAATTCCTGACTGGAGGTTTTTATCAGGGGATGGGTGAGTGCCAGGCTGGCGTTCCTGGATTGGCTTTCAATGTCGAGATATTGATAGGGCGAGCCAAAGACCTCCGAATGCCCCAGATCGTAGCGGAGGGACAAGCGGGTATTTTGGGGTGTCAGTGGCACACTGTAGCCAAACCGGTAGTCGGAGGGTCCCCGTCCCTGACTCACCTCGCCGTACAAGTTATCTCCTAGACTCGTCAGGTTGAGGGTTTCGAGGTGCAGCGTACCGGCATACTCCCCAACGCTGGGCGGCCGGCGATTATCAAAACCCAAACGCACCCGATAGGGATTGGACTCGGTGGCCTCGGCCTTGAGGACGGCCTCGCCGGGCAATAACCCGGGGGATAACTCCGCGTTGATCCGCTCAATCAGGGGATCTTCGTGGAGAAGCAGGATACGTTCCTGCAAGGTGTTGATGTTGAAAGGCTGACCCGCCCCCAGCAACAGACGATTCCGGACATAGTCGGCCTGTAACCACCGGGTACCCGTCACCTGGAGATCGGTGAGGGTGCCTTCGATCACCTGCATGCGGACGGTGCCATCCACCACCTCCTGATCGGGGATGATGACGCCGGAATTGATATACCCCCTATCCACATAGAGCTGGGTCAGAGCCAACCGAAGTTGCTGCAACTCCTCGGCCGATACCGTCCGGTTCAGATAAGCCCGGACAATGGGCTCGATATCGGCCAGCGTAAAAACGGTGCTGCCGGCCAAATCCACCGCCTTCAAAAAGACCTGAGTACGGCTGGACAGGGGTTGAGTGGCTTCGGTTGCGATCACATCGGGGCGCGGCAACGTCCCCGCACGCGGCTCGGGTGCAAACTGGGGAGGCGGCAGGCGTTCTGGCCCGGGTGCGAATTCCATGGGTGGGGCCGCGATGACGGATCCCATCACAGCCATCACCACCCACCCCAGCGATTCCTTGCGTAAAAAACTTTCAATCATGGGTTGTCCCCTTAGCAATATGATGGCCCATCACACCCCGGCTGGCATGATCCTGCCAGCCTCTCGAATCGTGATTTATACCTCATCTGGACGGAAGATCGTGGTATTCTCAAACCAGATCATCATAAGCCCTTTGCGATATCCTTTCGTGACTCTAAAAGAATGAAAAAATTAACTTGCATTTCACCTTGTTATGATAACAATTTAAGGTATATTCTCAACTTTTACGAGGGGCATGTGGCATGGTCGCGATGAACGAGAATTTCGAGTGTCACTGCGGCTCGGGCCGAAGCCTGTCAGATTGTTGTGGCCCGATCCTGGCAGGGGGGCCGGCGGCAACCGCCGAGGCACTGATGCGTGCCCGCTACAGTGCCTACGTTTCGCATCAGATTGATTTTCTTCTTGAGAGTCTGCATCCGGACTATCGTACCGATTTTGATCAGGATGCCACACGCCGTTGGGCGGATTCAGCGCAATGGCTGGGTCTCGAGATCCTGGCCACCAAAGCGGGAGGCACGGAAGACGACGAAGGCACCGTGGAATTTATCGCCAGCTTCCAGGAAAAAGGTGCCACTCGCCAGCATCGCGAATTGGCCCATTTTCGCCGGTTCAAAAGCCGCTGGTATTATGTAGAGGGTAGCCTTCCAAAACCGGTTCAGGTCGTGCGGGATGCCCCCAAGGTGGGTCGCAACGATCCCTGCCCTTGTGGCAGTGGAAAAAAATTCAAGAAGTGTTGCGGACACTAGATTTGATTTACCCCCGTTGTATTGGCTCTGGAGGGAGAGATGCGAAACATTCCATGTATTCCATGCCTGCTGGCGGCCTGTGGTCTTTTCTGTTTGGCCACCCCCGAGGCCTTGGCGACGGTTTACAAATACCGGGATCCCAATGGCCGAATCTATTTTACGGATCGTCCCGTCGGCGACAGTAGTTACAAGCTCGAATGGCACTACACGGCCCCCCCGGCCACCATCATGGCGCATACCCCGGATGCCAGTCAGACGACCGGCAAGACCCCTTTTAACCTCAGTAGCCTCCTCGGAACCCCCCGGGTCAAGGGCACCTCTGCGGCCTACCGGAAAAACCGGGCGATCTATGGCGGCCTGGTAGACCGCATCGCCCGGCAAGTCGGATTAAATCCCGCACTCCTGCACGCCGTGGTCAAGGCGGAGTCTGGCTATAACCCCAATGCCTTGTCCCCCAAGGGTGCCAGCGGCATCATGCAGCTCATGCCGGGAACTGCCCGTCGCTATGGGGTTGCCAATATCTGGGATGCCCAACAGAATCTCGATGGAGGTGCCCGTTACCTCAAGGATCTCCTCTCCCTGTTCCACAACGACCTGCGGCTGGCCATCGCCGGTTACAACGCCGGTGAAAACGCCGTGATCCGCGCAGGTAACCGCATCCCCCCCTACGCCGAAACCCAAACCTATGTGGGCCGGGTGGTGCAATCCTACCTGGCCGAGGCTCCCGCCTTGGGCACCCCGGGCCGCTAGCCTTCAATCCTCCCCAATCACCCGCTCGTCCCGCGGTGTGGAAAGTAGTCTTTCGGCTTCACCCGAAGTGCTGGCAAACAACATCCTGACCATCGTTGTTTGCTGACCCTTGGGAAGTTCGGCGCGTAGGCCACGCGCCAAGGCGCGAGCCTCGACGTAAGAATCCTTGGCGTCGATATACTCCAGGAGACGAGGGACATGGATACGATAAATGAAATAGGGCATTTAGAGACTTCCATAGGACTGGCTTGAGCCGTCCTTATGGGGGTGACAGCAGGCGGGATCAAGGCCTCTCATGATCTCCTGTCCACGCTATCCCGGCTGGAAGGTCTGAAGAGTCCGGCCTCGGTGACCAGAGCATCTAGGGGAATGTCGTGATCACCGGGGAGGGTCGTCGGGAGCCGCTGAAATTCAAAACCAATTCCTACTGTGAAGGGTCGTGGCAAGAGTCCCGCCAATGTCCGGTCAAAATAGCCCCCACCATAGCCCAGACGGTACCCCTTCGCATCAAAGCCATTGACGGGCAGCAGCAGAAAACCGGGTGATAGGGGCTCCCCGGCGACAGGGTAGGGGATACCATGGCAATCCCGGTTCAGGGGAACACCCTCGCTCCATTCCCTAAAAATCAGAGGTTGCTTGGGTGCCACCACGACCGGCAAAACCGCTCGCACCGACCGCACACGCCGCCAACGCTCAAACAGGGGCCAGACATCAACTTCGCCCCGTACCGGCCAGCACCAACCCACCACCGTAGCAGGTGGCACGGGCCATGCGTCCCACAAGTGGTCAAGGATAGACTGACTGGCTGCAGTGTGAAGATCGGTTGAAAAGGCCTCGCGCTGGGTGACCAAATCCCGCCGCCAGACCGCTCGCTGGTGCTGACGATTCACTGCCGCACAAACACACGCCGGGGCGGTTCCGCCATCCTCAGGTCTAGGCCCTGGGCCAGGAATCATCGCCTGACGGGAGGATAATTATTACAGGGTTTCCGGGCACCAAGATCCGTTGATCGCTGGGCCGTTGTGACCAAAAAAACGGCCGTGACAAAAAAAACCAAAATCCCCACTAGAGTTAGGTTGTCAAAATACATAAATCACCTATGTTAGTCAGTGCCCTCGGCCAATTTCCAAAAATGATCCGATGGGCTCACTCAAATGCCGACGATATACGGCGATCCCTCTCCCCTTCGCCGGATGTCCCTGATGCTATTCCCTATGATTAAGTAATTTAGCATCTACTTATACAATAGCATTCTAAATAAAAAAGTCCAATATCCCATCACTCACGGACACGAACCAATGACCAAACTCTCTCTGCCAGTAGATTCTT
>JBAXSA010000161.1:0-6618 GCA_037130945.1 Pseudomonadota bacterium
CCTGGGAACGCCAGCAGGAGACTCGCCACGAATATGTCAATGACGACATTTATGCCATGACCGGTGCCAGCCGACCGCACAATCTGCTGTGCGTCAATATCGCCGCAAGCTTGCATGCCCAGATGCGCGGGCGGCCCTGTGAGGTTTACAGCAACGACCTACGCGTCAAGGTCAGCGAGACCGGGAGGTATACCTACCCCGACATTGTGGCGGTGTGCGGGGAGCCGGTATTCGAAGATGCCGAGGTGGACACCCTAGTCAATCCGGTGCTGATCATTGAGGTACTGTCCGAATCCACCGAGCGTTACGACCGGGGTGCCAAGTTTTTGCATTACCGCACACTGCCCTCGTTGCAGGATTATGTGCTGGTAGCACAAGCCGAATGCCGGGTGGAGCATTATGTCCGTCAGGTCGGGACTGGCAACCGCTGGCTGCTGACGGAATATCAGAGCCTTGACGAGACGCTGAGCCTGACCTCGGTGAACTGCAATCTACGCTTGGTGGAGATCTACGAGCGAACGCCGGTCGCCGAATCATTGGAGCGCTCACCCCAACTCAAAAAACCATCCCGATGAACCAGAATAATTAGGGCTTACCCATGTTGTCCGGACCCCGCGAAATCGTCACACCCTTCCGCCCCATCCCGTTGGGAATTCCCGAGGGCATGAAACCCAACGAATTCTTCAACAGTGCCGAGAATCTCAACGATCTCGTCAACAACAACGGGCTTTTGATCAGCCCCGAGAATCTTTTGATGTATCGCAAGGCGCTGGGACATAGCAACGAGTTCGATACCTCGATCATCTACAACACCTCCAAGACCATCCTCAATCCCCTGGGGCGGCCGGTGCGGCGCACCCAGGTGCCAGACGCGGTCAAACACGTCTGGAACCGGATGAACCAGATCATCATCGAGTACCTGCTGGAACAATACCCCGACCCGGCGGAAGCCCTGGTGCTGGCGGGCGAAGCGAGCCTGGACGCGACCTGGCCGCTGACCTCGCCAGGGGTGCCGAGCATCCGGATGTTGCACAACCACTTTATTGTCTTTCCCATGGAGACCCTGCGGAATGCCAAGCTGGCCGATGCCGGGAGTCCCAATCTGACTGACGGCGGGCAGCACAGCCTTTTTCAGTCCTACATGCGGGATGTCTATTGCCGTTTCTTCGACGAAGCCCTGTCGCTCAAGCGCTTAAAACCCGCCAGCGACGAAGCGGCGCGCCTGAAACTCACCGGTTACCCGCAGGGGCTACCAAGCTGGGAGATCCAGGGGGGGGGCGAGGTACTCAGGGACATTTGCTTTTGGCGCGAATACGATGAGATCCTCAAGGGCTTCATCGATTTCTATCGTACCTTCTTCAGCCAGGTTTCGAGCCGCAACGCCCCCCTGCTGGAGGATGTCTATTTTCCCCAGGCGGTCGAGCGGGTACTGCTCTTCAACAACGAGTTTCTAACCACCGCCAAGAAGGTGCGCGACCAGTGCATCATCGACGCTAAATATGCCAACGCCATCCGCTGGCAGCCCGCCTTCAAGCAGATCATCTATCGCAACGACGAGGGGCGGCTGATTGTCACCATCAACCAAAACTCGATCGGCAATGCCGTCACCGAACTCTTGGGCGTGGTGGTGAGCCGCGTGGCCGACGCCAAGGCCTATGGCAAGCAAGAACCCTATCTCTTGGAACGGCTGTTCGAGGTACGGCGGCGGCTCGTCGAAGCCGATCTCGGGGAAGGCATCGCCACGCCTTACTGGTCGGAGTCATAGGCCGCCATGTCAGTCCGCAAGGCGGTCGCCCTGATATCCGGCGGGCTTGACTCGTTGCTGGCGGCCCGCGTCGTGTTGGAACAGGGCATTGCCGTAGAGGGCATCAATTTTTTTACCGGTTTCTGTGTCGAGGGCCATACCCAGGCCATTCGCCGCCAAAACCCGGCCAAGCCCAAACGCAACAACGCCCTGTGGGTGGCCGAACAACTCGGTATTCGTCTGCATATCGTCGACATCGTCGAGGAATACAAGCCGATCCTGCTCAACCCCGCGCATGGCTACGGGGCTCACCTCAACCCCTGTCTCGACTGCAAAATCTTCATGGTTCGCAAGGCCCATGAATGGATGCTGGAGAATGGGTTTGATTTTATCATTACAGGCGAGGTCGTCGGCCAACGCCCCATGTCCCAACGGAAAGACACCTTGCCAGTCGTGGCCCGGCAATCCGGGGCCATGGATCGGCTGCTGCGCCCCCTGTGCGCCAAGCGATTGCCACCCACGCTGCCAGAACAAGAGGGCTGGGTAGATCGGGAACGGCTTTTTGATTTCAACGGTCGCGGCCGAAAACCCCAGATGGCGCTCGCCGAACACTTTGGTTTTCAGGATTATGCCCAACCCGCCGGGGGCTGCTGCTTTCTCACCGATGGTCAATACAGCGTCAAACTCGCCGATCTCTGGCAGCACCGGGGGCACCGCGACTATGAACTCGACGACATCCTGCTGCTCAAGGTTGGGCGTCACTTGAGGCTCGGCCCGGCGGTCAAGCTGATTGTCGCCCGGGAGGAAGGGGAGGTGAATTTTATGATGGGCTACCGGGATCGTTTCCTGGCCATGAGAACCATTAGCCATACGGGTTCGCTGGGACTGATCGACGGCACCCCGGAGGCCACTGACCTGACGCTCGCCGCCCGCATTTTAGCCCGCTACAGTCAGGGCCGCGAGGCCGCCCTGGTGACCGTGGAAATCCTTGAACCCGACCAGCCTAGCCGCACCCTCACGGTTCCTCCCCTGCCGCCCCACGAGTGTTCACCGGCATGGATGCTGGGCAACGCGTAATCCTGGACGCCCGCCGGCTGCTCTGCCCGCTGCCGGTGATCCGCGTCCAGGATCGGGTCAAGACACTGCCGCCGGGCACGGAGGTCGAGGCCGTCTGCTCGGATCCGGGTGCCCTCCAGGACATCCCGGCCTGGTGCCGGATTCAGGGCCACCGGGTCATCGCCAGCCGTCGGCAAGGCCAGGATTACATCGTGGTGTTGGTAGTAGGCGGCCCGGATCAAATCAATGATTAATTCTTCCAAAAACCGTTTCGAGGCGATTCGCCAGGTCACCCTGATCGGTGCCATCACCAATGTCATCCTGACCGTTGTCAAAATCCTGGTGGGTGTCATCGGCCACTCGCAGGCGCTGATGGCCGATGGCCTCCACTCCTTGGCGGATCTGGTCGCCGATGGCTTTGTGTATCTTGCCAATCACCAGTCCCAACACGGGCCCGACGAGGATCACCCTTATGGCCACGGCCGTTTTGAGACCCTGGCCACACTCGGCCTGGGGGCTACCCTTTTGGGGGTGGCAGGCTTTGTGGTATGGGATGCCGGGGTACGGCTGTTTGAAACCAACCGCCTGTTGCAACCGGATCGCAGCGTCCTGGCCGTGGCGCTGCTGGCGCTGATCGCCAAGGAATGGATGTTTCACTACACCCTGCGGGTCGGCCGCCGGGTGCGTTCGGACATGGTGATTGCCAACGCCTGGCATCACCGTTCCGATGCCTGGTCTTCCCTGGTGGTATTGGTGGGTGTGTTGGGCACCATGGCGGGGTTGAATTATCTCGATGCCATTGCCGCAGCGCTAGTCGGCATTATGATCGCCCACATGGGCTGGGAGCAGGGATGGGGGGCGATTCAGGAACTGGTGGATGCTGGCCTTTCCCCCGAGCAGGTGGCACGAATTCGCAACCTGGTCTTGTCTGTTGACGGTGTGCGGGATCTTCACATGCTCCGCACCCGCAAGATGGGTGGGGTGGCCTCGGCGGATGTGCATGTCCTCGTGGAACCGCGCATGAGTGTCTCCGAGGGCCACATCATCAGCGTCTGGGTGGAACATCGCCTCAAGGCCGAGATCGACGTGCTGACCGACATCACCGTACACATCGACCCGGAAGACGATACCCTGATGCCACCGGGGATCGGCCTGCCCGCCCGTGGCGAGGCCGAGGCCCTCCTGGCCCGTTGCTGGGCCCATCTGCCCAGGCCCTCGCGCCTAGTGTTGCATTATCTGGCAGAACGCATCGAGGTCGATGCCTACCTGCGCTTGGTCAACCCCCTGTCCCCTCAGGAGGCCCAGGAACTGGGCACGGCCCTGCGCGACGCCATCGCCGGGGAACCGGCTTTCGGTGCGGTGCGCCTGTATTGGGAATCTGCCTCATAATGGGGCGCATTGCCTCCGTTATGCACCGGTTGTATGCGCATTGTGGGATCATGGCATCCCTATGAACCTGGCGAATCAGGCGGGCGCAAAATATCATGTGCCTTTTTTGGACTCATGGCATAGTATCTGCGTCCTTCTGATCGGCTTTGAGCCCGTTGGGACGGATGGCCGTCCCGGCTGGAATTTCCGCTGAATGTTTTAAGAATCTTTTGGAGAATTCGTAACTATGTCACCGAACGATGTTCTGAACCTGGTCAAGGAAAAGGAAGTCAAGTTTATCGACCTTCGATTTACCGATACGCGCGGCAAGGAGCAGCATGTGTCCTTGCCCGCCAATATGCTCGACGACGAGATGTTCAAGGATGGCAAGATGTTTGATGGCTCGTCGATTGCCGGCTGGAAAGGCATCAACGAATCCGACATGGTGCTGATGCCGGAGCCCGGCACAGCAGTGATCGATCCCTTCTCCGACGAGACCACCCTGATCATCCGCTGCGATATCCTTGAGCCGCATACCATGGAAGGCTACGAGCGCGATCCCCGCTCGCTGGCCAAGCGCGCCGAGGCCTATCTGAAGTCAACGGGCATCGCCGATACCGCCTATTTTGGCCCCGAGCCCGAGTTTTTCATCCTCGACGACGTCCGCTGGGGGGCCAGCATGAGCGGTGCCTTCTACAAGGTCGACTCCGAAGAGGCCGGCTGGAACTCCGAGAAGGTCTACGACGATGGCAACATTGGCCATCGCCCCGGCGTCAAGGGCGGTTATTTCCCAGTGCCGCCGGTGGATGCCCTGCACGACATCCGTCAGGCCATGTGTCTGGCAATGGCCGAGATGGGTGTGGTGGTCGAGGTGCATCACCACGAGGTCGCCACCGCCGGCCAGTGCGAAATTGGCACCCTGTATGCGACCCTTGTCAAACGCGCCGACTGGAACCAGATCCAGAAATACGCCATCTGGAATGTCGCCCATTCCTACGGCAAGACCGCCACTTTCATGCCCAAGCCGCTGGTGGGAGACAATGGATCGGGCATGCACGTCCATCAGTCCCTGGCCAAAAACGGCCAAAACCTGTTCACCGGCGACAAGTACGCGGGGCTGTCGGAGATGGCGCTCTACTACATCGGCGGCATATTCAAGCACGCCCGCGCCCTAAACGCCTTCTGCAACCCCACTACCAACAGCTACAAGCGCCTGGTGCCGGGCTTCGAGGCTCCAGTCATGCTGGCCTACTCGGCGCGCAACCGTTCGGCTTCGGTGCGTATCCCCCACTCCGCCAACCCCAAGGGCCGTCGCATCGAGGTGCGCTTCCCCGATCCGATGGCCAATCCCTATCTGGCCTTCTCGGCCATGATGATGGCGGGGCTTGATGGCATCCAGAATAAGATCCATCCGGGTGATCCGATGGACAAGGATCTCTACGACCTCGAGCCAGAAGAGGCCAAGTCCATCCCCACGGTTTGCCATTCCCTGGACATGGCCCTCGAAGCTCTTGAGAAAGACCACGAGTTCCTGACCCATGGTGGCGTCTTTACCGACGATCTTATCCAGAGCTTCATCGACCTCAAGATGACCGAGGTGACCCGGCTGCGCATGACCACCCATCCGGTGGAATTCGACATGTACTATAGCCTGTAGTCTGGCTACCAAGTCCCAGCCACCAAGGCCGTAAACCGCAGGTTTACGGCCTTTTTATGGCGTCCTTCAAAGCCGGCTACCCACTTAAGACGCGACACTCTGTAGAATCAACAGCTTAAGAGCAATCCATTTCGCCTAGCGAGACAAGGTGCGAGAAGCGAGCAGTGCCTTCCGAATCCGCTGCTCGGAGGTTTGAACTGTCTCGGATAAAGTGGATAGTCACTCAACGCTGCCCGCTGCCAATCAAGCCGATCAGGCTCTCGGCATCGAAGATGCCATCGAGCCAGGCATCGATCTGTTCGAGAGAAGCTCCCTCGATGCGCTGTTCCGCCCACTCAGACAAAGCGCCAAAGCGACGGGTGAGCAGGCGATACAAGCTCTCAGCCTTACCTTCGGCCTTACCCTTGACTATACCTCTAGCCTCACCCCTAGCCTCACCCTTGATGACACCCTTGGCCTCTCCTTCAGATAGCCATTGTCTAGGAGCCTGTCCAACTTAGCATCCAACGCCTCCTTCCCCGCTCGTGGGGCGAAAAAATGGGTTTTCACGCTAAAAATTGCTCGCTTCCGCAGTATTTTTCGCACCCAAAGCCACCTTTCCCGCCTTTTAGACAGACCTATCCTGCGATGACCTGCAAGCGCTTCAAGTTGTAGGCGATGCAAACCAGTGTCCACTCCCCCTGGACAGCCTGAAAGCCACGCAGCATGAACTGTCGAAAGCCCATGACACTTTTGATGATCCCAAACACCGGCTCAACCGTAGACTTGCGCTTGGCATAGATTGCCTTGCCGG
>JBAXSA010000162.1:0-6565 GCA_037130945.1 Pseudomonadota bacterium
CCCACCACCTCGGTGGCCAGTTCCCGGTTGGCATTGCCGGTAAAAACCATCATCTGGCTGATGGACACCTGAAGTCCTTAAAAGGTTGAATCATCTGGATCAATGAAGACAGGAAGTGAACGGGCCGGGATGACAGAAATTGGCTGGGGTGCGAGGATTCGAACCTCGGAATGCCAGGATCAAAACCTGGTGCCTTACCACTTGGCGACACCCCAACAGCTAATCGATTAAACGATCCATCAAGGGCGAGCGATTGCGCCCCCGGGCCACAACCCCCCCAAAAAACCGAGGGATATCCCGCAACAGCATGCGCGCCCGGGCTTCCTCGGCAAAGGCTGCGAAGACACAACCGCCGGTTCCGGTCAACGAAGTCGCCGCAAACTGGCTCAACCAGGCGTGTGCCTCGCTCACCGGCGGATAAAGCCGACTGACCACGCGCCAACAGTCATTATCCCTGACCCCCGAGAGAAACCCGGCGATTGTCGTGGGTGCGGCATCCCGTGTCAATTCCGGATGTTGAAAGACCGCTGCGGTCGACACCGGGCAAGGGGGCACCACGACCAGATACCAGGGCGTTTCGGGGTTGAAAAAAGTTAATTGCTCGCCGATTCCTTCCGCCCAGGCGGCCCGGCCGTGAATAAAGACCGGCACATCAGCCCCTAGTGTCAATCCGAGGGCAGCCAGTTCTTCCCGAGACATTCCCAGTGACCAGAGCTGGTTGAGCGCCACCAGCACCGTTGCGGCATCGGAACTGCCGCCCCCCAACCCTCCGCCCAGCGGCAGACGTTTATGCACCGCGATGTCCACCCCCCACCGGCAGCCACTCCGGTTTTTGAGCAGCCGCGCCGCCCGCACCACGAGATCCTGTTCCGGTGGCACCCCCGGAAGTTCCGACAGCCGGTGGATGGTGCCGTCATTCCGTGGCCGCAGAAAAATCTCATCCCCCCAGTCCAGGAACTGGAAGACGCTTTGCAGTGTGTGATAGCCATCGGCGCGGCGGCCCAGAATCTTCAGCATCAGATTGAGCTTGGCGGGGGCCGGCCAGGGAGCGGGAAACGCCCCATAAAATGCGCCTATAATCGGCTTTCCTGTTTTCATCCCGTTATTTTACTGACCTTTATCCCGTCATGCTGCAACTAGAATCCCTAACCCTGTCCCGTGGGGGACGACCGTTATTCGAAGGAGCCTCGCTCCAAATCCCGCCAGGCCGCAGGGCCGGGGTGACGGGGGCCAATGGTTCGGGCAAAACGAGTCTGTTCGCCCTGATCCTGGGAGAGCTTCACCCGGATCAGGGTGACCTGCGTTATCCCACGAGCTGGGTGGTCGCCCAGGTGGCCCAGGAGACTCCGGCGCTGACCATGGCGGCCCTGGAGTATGTGATCGAAGGCGATGGCGAATTAGCCCGGCTGCGTCAGGCACTGGCCGAGACCTCCGAGGATGGCGTCCAGCAGGCGCACCTGCATATTGAACTGGAGGCCATCGATGGCTACCGGGCCGAGAGCCGTGCCGCCAAACTGATGATGGGGCTCGGTTTTGTACCTGGCGATGAAAACCGCCCGGTGGCGGCCTTTTCTGGGGGCTTCAGGGTGCGCCTCAACCTGGCCCGGGCCCTGATGTGCCGTTCTGATCTGTTGTTGCTCGACGAGCCGACCAATCACCTCGATCTCGATGCCATTCTTTGGCTTGAGGACTGGCTGCGCACCTATCCGGGTACCCTGCTGATGGTCTCCCATGACCGGGATTTTCTGGATGCCGTGGTGGAAGTCGTCGCCCATATCGAGGATCGCCGCCTCCAGCTGTATACAGGAAATTACTCGGCCTTCGAGCGTCAGCGTGCCGAGCAACTCTCGCAGCACCAGGCGGCCTTTGAACGCCAACAGCGGGAAATCCTGCGGATCCGGAGCTTCGTCGACCGTTTTCGCGCCAAGGCCACCAAGGCCCGTCAGGCCCAGAGCCGGCTCAAGGTATTGGAACGCATGGAAGTGATCGCCGCAGCCCACGCCGACTCCCCCTTCGGGTTTCGTTTTAGGGAGCCGGAGCGCTTGCCCAATCCCCTCCTTCGCATCGACCAGGCCGCAGTGGGCTATGGTGACACCCCGGTGTTGTCCGGCATCGGCCTTTTGCTCGATCCGGACGACCGGATTGGGCTTTTGGGCCGTAATGGTGCCGGTAAATCCACCCTGGTCAAGTTGCTGGCCGGGGCCATGATGCCGTCCACCGGGCACTACGAACCCGCCCAGGCCCTGAAGGTCGGCTATTTTGCCCAGCATCAGCTCGAGCAGCTCGACCCTGATCGCAGCCCGATGGGTCATCTGCTACGCCTGGATCCGCAGGCCAACGAGCAGTCGTTGCGCGGTTTTCTCGGCGGTTTTGGCTTTTCCGGCGAGCAGGCTCTGGCGTCCTGCTGTGTCTTTTCGGGGGGCGAAAAGGCGCGGCTGGCCCTGGCGCTGATTATCTACCAGCGGCCCAATCTGCTGCTTCTCGACGAGCCCACCAATCACCTGGATCTCGAGATGCGCCATGCCTTGGGCGAAGCTCTGCAGGAGTTTTCCGGGGCGATGGTGATTGTTTCCCACGACCGTCACCTGCTCCGTCTGACCTGTGACCGGCTACTGCTGGTTCACGGCGGCCGAGTGATGCCTTTTGACGGTGATCTCGATGACTACCCGGCCTGGCTGGCCGCGCAGCGCGCCGAGAGCGTCTCGGCGTCCGGCGAGGGGAACGTGGGCGACCATTCGGCGCTGGCCCGCAAGGATCGCCGTCGTGTCGAGGCCGAGCGGCGCGCCACCCTGCAACCCTGGCGCGACCGGCTCAAGCAACTGGAAAAGAATCTCGCGGTTTTAGGCCAACGCCGCGAAGCCCTAGAGGCGGCTTTTGCCGATCCGGCCCTCTATGCGGCGGGTAATGGCCAGCAGTTCACCGCGCTGAGTACCGAACGGGCGGAGCTGACACGGCGCATTGACACGATTGAGACCGAATGGCTGACGGTGGCCGAACGACTAGAGACTCAGGCATAAAGGCGCAGCCGTGCTGGCCGCCACCTGACCAGATTGATTCTTCCTGGACGCTCGTTTATGGTGACGAGTTTTCTCCAACAAGATTCCGAGGTTGATTGTGCCCGTCCCACTGGAAGACTTTCCACGCATTCGACGCCTGCCCCCCTATGTGTTCGCGATTGTCACTGAACTGAAGGCGGAGGCACGCGCTCGCGGAGAGGACGTTATCGACTTTGGCATGGGCAATCCCGACCAGCCTACCCCACCACATATCGTTGACAAGCTGGTGGAAGTGGCGTTGCGCAAGGATACCCACCGCTATTCCCAATCCAAAGGCATCTCGCGTTTGCGCCGAGCCATCTGTAGCTGGTACAGGCAGCGCTACAACGTCAATCTGGATCCCGATACCCAGGCGATCTTCACGATTGGCTCCAAGGAAGGGCTGGCTCACCTGGCTCTGGCCACCACGGGGCCCGGAGACACCATCCTGGTACCCAATCCCGCTTACCCGATCCATCCCTATGGCTTTATCATTGCCGGTGCCGATGTGCGCCATGTGCCCCTGATACCCGGCGTGGACTTCTTCGCGGAGCTTCGCAAGGGTATCGAGGAATGTTGGCCACGGCCCAAGATGCTGGTTCTAAACTTTCCTGGCAATCCGACCACCCAGTGCGTGGATCTGGCCTTTTTCCAGGAGGTGATCGAGATTGCCAGGGAAAACAGCATCTGGGTGATCCATGATCTGGCCTATGCCGATATTGCCTTCGATGGCTATGTGGCACCCTCGATTTTGCAGGTACCAGGGGCCGACGAGATCGCCGTGGAGTTTTTCACCCTGTCGAAAAGTTACAACATGCCGGGCTGGCGGGTGGGTTTTATGTGTGGTAATCGAACCCTGGTCGGTGCCTTGGCCAAGATCAAATCCTATCTCGATTATGGCTCTTTCACGCCGATTCAGGTGGCGTCCATTGCCGCCCTGGAAGGCCCCCAGGATTGCGTCAAACAAATCGCTGCGATGTATGAAAGCCGCCGCAATGTCCTGTGCGATGGCCTCAACGCCGCTGGCTGGGCGGTCGAACGGCCCAAGGCCACGATGTTTGTCTGGGCACCGATTCCGGAACCTTACCGGGAAATGGGATCCCTGGAATTTTCCAAAAAACTGCTGCTGGATGCCAGGGTCGCGGTTTCGCCAGGCATTGGCTTTGGTGCTTACGGTGACACCCATGTCCGGTTTGCCTTGATCGAAAACGAACACCGCACCCGCCAGGCTATCCGGGGCATCAAGGAAATGTTGCGGCGCGAAGGGCTGGCCGGCAGCTGAGATCTTTCCATTTTTCCATCTTTCCATCTTTCCCAAATACCTTGACAGACTCTCAAGGTGTTCCGGGTCGTTTTTTTTCTGGAGGTCATGATATGGAACCCGTCAAGGTCGGATTACTGGGATTGGGCACGGTAGGGGGCGGAACGGTCAGTGTGTTGGCCCGGAATGCCTCGGAGATCGCCCGGCGGGCGGGGCGGGGGATTGTGATTACCCACGCCGCAGCCAAATTTTATGATCCCAAACGGATTCAGGGTCTCGATCAGGTGGGTCGCATCACCGATGACGCGCTGGCGGTGGTCAACGATCCCGATCTGTCCATCGTTATCGAGTTGATTGGCGGCTATTCTCCGGCGCGGGAACTGGTACTCAAGGCGATCGAGAATGGCAAGCACGTCGTGACGGCCAACAAGGCCCTGATCGCCCGCCACGGCAATGAGATCTTCGCCGCCGCCCAGGCCCGGGGGGTGACGGTGGCCTTTGAGGCGGCAGTGGCTGGCGGCATCCCGATCGTCAAAGTAGTGCGTGAAGGGCTGGCGGCCAATCGCATCCAGTGGATCGCCGGCATCATCAACGGCACCTGCAATTACATTCTCACCGAGATGGGAGAAAAAGGCCGGGATTTTCAGGAGGTGCTGCGAGAGGCTCAAGCCCTGGGGTACGCCGAGGCCGATCCCAGTTTCGACGTCGAGGGTATCGACGCGGCCCACAAGTTAACCATCCTGGGCTCGCTGGCCTTTGGCATTCCCCTTCAGTTTGACAGGGTCTACCGGGAAGGCATCGCCCACATCGAACGCCAGGATGTGGTCTATGCTGCGGCCCTCGGCTATCGCATCAAGCTCCTGGGAATTACCCGCAAGGTGGAAGAGGGCATCGAGATGCGCGTCCACCCCACCCTCATCCCGAAGGATCGCCTGATCGCGCATGTGAATGGCGTCATGAACGCGGTATTGATCCAGGGCGATGCGGTGGGCCCGACGCTCTATTATGGCGCGGGCGCGGGGGCGGAACCCACGGCGTCGGCGGTGGTCGCCGATCTGGTGGATGTGGTCAGGGTACTGACCACCGATCCGGAAAATCGGGTGCCCCATCTGGCCTTCCAGCCCAATGAAATCTCGGATCTGCCGATTCTGCCAATGGAGCGGATCGAAACCGCCTATTACCTGCGGATGTGGGTGGCGGATCGCCCCGGCACCTTTGCGCAAATTGCCGGCATTCTGGGTGATACGGGGATTAGCATCGAGGCCATTCAGCAGCAACAGGCGAAGGCGGGCGAGGGGTTCGTGACCCTGGTGATGCTGACCCACCGGGTGCGGGAAGGCCAGATGAACCAGGCCATCGCCCGGATCGAGGCCTTGGAGCGCGTTAGCAATCCGGTGGTGCGCATCCGGGTGGAAAGGCTGGCGGGTTGAGTGTGAAAAGCCTGGCGGATGGATATGGCTATAACCAGCGATTGTTCTCCGGCGGGCTGCGGGGCAGGCTGCATTTCGCACGCTTCAAGTGGTTCCAGTCCGAGTTGAAACGGCTTGACTCGCCGATTGACAGGGTGCTTGAATTAGGTTGTTTTGACGGGAAACTGATCGATTATTTCCCCAATAAGCCCTCGCGCTATGTGGGATTCGATGCGAATTGGGAAGGCGGTCTGGACATAGCGCGGGAGCGATGGGCCAACGAATGCGATTACGTCTTCCTGCAAGCCTCCTCACCCGATGAGATGCACTTGAAAGATAGCGAGGTTTTCCACATAGCCGTAGCCATGGAAACGCTGGAGCATATCCCACCGGAGACGCTTGACGAATATCTGCGAAAAATATCGCAACATCTCGAAGGCTTCTTCTTTGTCACGGTTCCGAATGAAAAGGGCTTCGTCCTCCTGATGAAATGGCTCATCAAAAAAGCCTTGAGCAAGGATGCCGATGATTATTCGCCTGGCGAGTTGTTCAACGCCATACTCGGCAGACTTGACAGAATCACCCGGCGGGATCATAACGGCCTGGATCACAAGGGCTTTGATTACGATGTCCTGATCAAGGGCATGAAAAAATATTTTGATGTGATCGATGTCTCGGGTCATCCCTTTGGATTCCTCCCTCCCTCGCTCTGTTTTGGTATTGGGATCATCGCCAAAACCAGGCACCATTGACCATCAATCTGTTAATTCATTATCACACCGAGGTGTCCTCGCCGCAGCACTGGTTCAGTTTGATTATATGAAAAAGTCATTTATAATCAAAGTATTGAGTGGTTATTC
>JBAXSA010000163.1:0-6511 GCA_037130945.1 Pseudomonadota bacterium
CTCCGGCCGGAATGCGGTAGTCCGACAGAATCACCTGGCCGGATAGCGCAGTCAGTGTGCCACCGGGAAAACGGAACGGAAACTGCAAGCCTGTCTGCCAGGAGTTTCCATACGAGAAGTAGTAAGTGCCAAAAGGCGTATCCGCCCTAACCCAGGCATCAACGGACTGACCCGTCAATTTACCGGGGTCGAGGGTCAGCTTCAGGGTGATTAGGGTATTTTCGGAAACCGTCAGGGGCCCATCCTGGTCATTGACCTTGATGTCCGGGTGGGGAGGGGAGGTTGGGGACGATACGCCAAAATTGGCCACCACCGTCCTACCGGCATTCATGGTTAGGGCGCAGTTCCCCGTACCCGAACAATCTCCGCTCCATCCCCCGAAGCTGAAACCACCCGCTGGAGTGGCAACGAGTGTCACCGTCGTGCCGACAGCATAGTTTTCACTGCAATCACCACCGCAGTCGATGCCCGAAGGATTGCTAGTGACGGTGCCGCTGCCATTCCCGACTTTGGAGAGGCTCAAAACAAAATGATCCTCAGATGCAGCAAAATTGGCCACCACCGTCTTACCGGCATTCATAGTCAGGGTGCAGTTCCCCGTACCCGAACAATCTCCGCTCCATCCGCCGAAACTGGAACCACTCGCCGGGGTGGCAACGAGTGTCACCGTCGTGCCGGCAGTATAGTTTTCACTGCAATCACCGCCGCAGTCGATGCCCGAGGGATTGCTGGCGACGGTACCATTCCCAACTTTGGAGACGTTCAAAAAGGCAAGGGAATCGGGAGTCTGTCCGCCGCTTCGCACCAACCGGAAGGCACCTGTATCGCAGATGCCCCCGTAATTTGCCCGGCAGGCATCGCCACCGTCCAAGAAGTCGATCCATGTGTTGGGCGAACCGTAGCCACCCGGAGACCAAGTCCAGAAACGCAAGGATGGCGTGGCAGGAAACACCCCCAGATTGATCGCGGGATCGTAACAGGCCCGTTCCACAATCGAAGCCAGCTCGGCTTTGCTGGGCAGATGCCAGTCGCTAAAACCGGCGAAAATGTAGCCCGTTATGAGGTTATAAGATCTGTAGTCTGCTACGCCGGTACAGGCCGTGCCGCTTTGCCCCTCGGCGCACCGTTTCCACATCAGACCCGTTTTACGATGGGTCACCGTACCGTTACCGTTGTCGGTAAAGTCGCTGCTGCTCGCACTGGATGGGATCGTGTCCCAGTGGCAAGTTTGCGCCACCACGCTTGGTGCTACGCTCGCGAAAACACAGCCTAGCAGTAGTAATCCAATGATGCCCCGCGAGCCCATCAGGTTTTGTCTGTTCGTCAGATGATTCATAGCCTTAACACTCGATGCTCAAGTTTTTGTAACAGATTGATTTTGATATAAATATTGAAACGCTACGGAAAATTTAAGATATCCGGCATTCCGCACCCCAATGGCAAAACAAAAATCTATGGGAGTGGTATTTTGATTACGGCCGATAGGCTGCGCTGTGAGCGAATCAAAAAGCCAAGATCACTGTCCGCCGCGTACCAACCGGACGGCAAAACCACTGCGACGGTAATAGCCATAGACGCCGCCATAATCGAAGGAAACGACCCACGCACCGCCCGAATCGGCGGCATATGGCGAGGAAGACCAAAACCCAGAAAATACCGTATTCGGAAAATAACCGGCATCAATGCTGGGATTAAAAAAGCTGTTATCGACAATCGATAGGAGTTCATCCGGGGTGGGCATGCGCCAGTCACGAAAACCGCACAAGCCTGCGGTGTTGATATCTTGGGGGTATTTTTCGGTATCGCAGCGATTACTGTCGTAACATCTACCATTGCTGAAGAAACCCGCTGATCCGCCGTTGGTAGCCGAATTGGAGTTGTACCAAGTGTAAGTCCAGCGTTTATCGCGCAGGCCATTATCTTCGGTCTTCACTTCCCAGATCAAGCCGGTAACGTTATCGCGCACACAGGTATGATGGGTAGCGCTGGCCGGCAAGTCCTGGCCATTGCCATCCAGCTTGGTGAAATTAAATCTATTGGTACCATAGTCCGCATCCTGCCCCGGATAGTCCGCGACTGGGCAAGGCAGGCCGTTTTGGGTTTCGCTTGAGCAGGTAGTGATACCCGTATCGTTGAGGCCCGAGGCGTTCACGGCTGACCCGGGGAGCATGGTGCTAGCTAGGAGGGCAACGGGCCCCATCAATCTCGCCAGCCGACGAGCAAAATAAGGTAGATTCCACATAATAAAATTCTCCAATAACGGGATGTGGGGCAGGCTGGAAGAAACTTGGAAGAATCCTCTACCCATCATGGGCATGTGTCAAGGGGGCGTACCCCACTCGTCACCCGTTCGTGTCCGGCCAGATCCCGGTGGGTGGTGATCGTAGCGAATCCCTGATGGGCAAACAGTTGCCGCACCGTCGCGCCCTGGGTGGCACCATGTTCCACCAGCAGGCCACCACCTGGCATGAGCCTGGCAAGAGCCTGAGGAAGTAACGTCCGGAAGGCCGCGAGGCCGTCGGATCCGGCGATCAGGGCGGTTTGGGGTTCCCAGGCGAGATCCTGAAGATGCGGGTCATCCTCGGCGATATAGGGCGGATTGGCCAGAATCAGATCGAAGGACAGGGACGGCTCAACCGCCGATAGCCAATCCCCGGCCAGGCAGTGGCAACCCTTTAGGCCTAGACGCTGAAAATTGGCCTGGGCCACCGCCAGAGCGGCCAGCGAGCGGTCAATAGCCAAGACCCAGGCGCGTGGCCGTTCATGGGCAATGGCTGCGGCAATCGCACCACACCCCGTGCCGAGATCGGCCACCCGGACGGGTGTTTCGGGGAGTCTGGCCAGGGCAATCTCCACCAGGGTTTCGGTATCCGGCCGGGGAATCAGACAGGCTGGCGTGACCTCGAAGGTCAGCGACCAAAAGGCTCTTTGCCCTGTTATATAGGCTAGGGGTTCGCCACCCTCGCGCCGGGCCACCAGGGTTTCCAGGCGGTCTTGCTGACTGGCGGTGAGCAAGGTCTCGGGGTGGCTGAAAAGGCGCGTCCGTTCCCAGCCCAGCACATGAGCCAGCAATACCTCGGCCTCCAGACGGGCGGCTTCGCCGGCCACGGCCTGGAGCTTCTGTGTACAGACCACCCGCGCCGCCGCCACTTCCACCTTATTACCCTCACACATGGGCCTACTCGGAATCTTCCTGAGCCGATCCGTTCATGTTGGCGTTGTGCTTGGGAATGGCACCGTCTTCCACGATTTGGCCAGCACGGGTGCGTTTGAGGCTCCAGGCACCATCCATGGCAATTTCAAGCACCGCGTCATAGTGTTCCAGTAGCCCTTCGGCCTCTTCCAGGGTGATGTAGGTGATGGCGTGATCCGACAGGGCCTTGAGGATTTTGTGTGCATCTTCGGGACTGAGTGCCGTACAGACCCGATCCAGGAAGGCGAAGGTGGGAGCGGCGAGCAGAAGGCGGGTAAAGGCCAGCAGTTGCTCTTCTCCCAATGACAGGATGCTGACCCAGTCCTGCTCCACGTCCAGTCCGCCGGCCCGCTTCAAAATCGGTTGTATACCCAGGGTATTCAGGGCGTCGAGGATGCGGGTTTCCGAGACGCTGCTCTCGTCACCGCTACGCAGCAACAACTCGCGCAGACTGCCGGGATAGAGATAGGGGCGCTCGGGCAGAAACCGGATGCAGTCGAGAGAAGGCCGGACAATCCGCCCCTCGCCGTTGTACCAGATATTGGCGGTGGCCCGAAACAGGGCCACCTTGGCCGCCTCGTTGGGGCCGGTAATCAACAACCGCATCCCACTGGGTACCGAGAGTGAGAGATTGCGCAGCAGCACCCGCTGGTCATCCGCGCTGCGCAGGGTCAGCCGCTCGTAAGCGATCCGCCCTCCCGCCTCGACGACCTCGATACGGCTCTTGGGGCCTTCGTGGAGTTGGTCGATGGCCTGGCCCATGAGATTGAGCCGAGCCGTCACCGCCGCGTAGGAGGAGATCAGCTGAAATTGGGTGATGATCAGGGAAAAAGCGCCCACCAGATGAGCAAAAGCCATCGAGGATTGCGAGATCACCCCGAATGCGGCTTCGCCCTGGATGAACATCGGCGCCACCACCAGGGCGGGGATGACCTGTATCAGATAGTTGTACCCCGTCGTAAAAAAACCCAGGTTGCGGTTGACCGAGATGATGCGTCTAAAATTGCCCTTAAAATCCTCGATGCGTCCCAGGAGCCGCTCCGAGAGCCGGGTCTCGCGGCGGGACAGGGCGATGGATTCGGCGTTTTCGCGCACATGGATGAGGGTCGAACGGAAATTGGCCTCCTTGTCGAACTGGTTGTAGTTGAGATCCACCAGAGGATGGCCGAGCTTGATCGTGAAGTAGGAGCCCAGCGCGGCGTACAGCACCGTGACAATGAACAGCAGGGGGCTGATAGACCACATCACCCCGGAGAAGGCCGCCACCGTAATCGAACCATTGAGAATCATCAGACCAAAGGACAGGGTGGTGGCCGTGAAGGTTCTCACATCGTCGGCGATTCTCTCGTCGGGGTTTTCAACCGTGCCCGCAATCTTGAGGCGATAGTAGGTGTGATCGGTCAGGTAGGAATGCACCAGGCGACGTGTCAGCCAGGCCCGCCACAAGAGTCCGAGACGCTCCTCGGTGAAGCGGTAGAACACCGCCATCACGGTGGAAAGGCCAAACACCAGGACGTAAATCACCGCCATGCGCACGAAATTGGGCATGTCGCGGGCTTCGATGGCGGTCATGAAATCCCGGCCCACATAGCTATTCAGTACATTCAGGGCACTGACCCCGAATAACAGCAGCACCAGCGTGGCAAACAGCCACCGGGCCTTGCCGCCCACCTCCGATCGGGCCAGTGCGAGGAGGTGACCGGCCAGAAGCCGCCAGGTCACCGAATGGATGGTAATGGCTTTTTTGTCGCTCATATCGCTGGATGGCCTCCGGGTTTGCAGTGACCCCGGCTTTGGCCTATCGTGCCAATGGTTGTTATTTCGAGGGTACCTTACAAAGATGCAAGACCAGGCAATTGACGATTTCAACGACCTGTCGGTTTGGACGGCAGTGACCTCGGGGCTTGCCGAGCTGGTCATTTCATCGGATCAAGGCCCGCTTGGCAAGGTCATGCGGCTGGATTTCGATTTTAAGGGCAGCGGCGGCTTCGTGGTCGCCCGCCGGGCCATGACGCTCGATCTGGTGGCACCCTTTGCCTTTCATTGGCGCTGGCGCGGCCTGGCTCCCGCCAACCAGTTCGAGTTCAAACTGGCGGATGCCACGGGCCAGAATGTCTGGTGGTTTCACCGGGACGCCCTGGAATTCCCGGCGGATTGGCAGACCCTGCGGATTGGTCACGAGGATATCGAGTTTGCCTGGGGCCCGTCCTGGGGTGAACCCTTGCAGCAGCTCGGTGCCCTGGAGTTCGCGATTGCTGCGGGGCCGGGCGGTCGGGGCACGATATGGATCGAAGCACTGCAATTCGAGGATGGCCGGTGCCTTCCCGAGCCCTTGGCCCTGGCCTCCAGCAGTCTGCCGGATCACGGCCCGGAGCTAGCTCTGGCCACGCATCCCGGGCGTGGCTGGCTGAGCGCAACCGCGCCGGGTGGCGGCCACTGGTATCGCCTGGATTTTCAGGTCGAACGACCCTATGGCGGACTGGTGATCGACTGGTGGCCAGACCGGGCACCCTCGGCCTTCGAGGTGCTGGCCTCGTCGGACGGCCAGACCTGGCAACGGCTCTACCAGGCTCTCCGGGCGGGTGCCCGGCGGAGTTATATCGCCCTGCCCGGCGGCCGCTCGCGTTATCTGCAACTGAATCTGCCAGGGTCCGTGGTAGGTATCCTTGAGATTGACGTAAAACCCTACGACTTTTCCCGCTCTCCGATCACCTTTTTTCAGGCTCTGGCCCGGGCCGAGGGGCGTGGCAGCCATCCCCGCTATTTTTATGGTGAACAGAGCTACTGGACATCCGTGGGAGTGTGGGATGGCGTAACGCGGGCCCTCATCAACGAAGAAGGGTTGGTGGAACCTGATCTCGGCAGTTTTTCCCTGGAACCCTCTCTCTTCTGGCGGGGTGAATGGCTGACCTGGGCGGCGGCCACCCAAAAAACCCAGACCCTGGAACGGAATGATTTGCCCATCCCCTCCGTCACCTGGACATGGGCCGACGGGCGACTGACGATCACCGCCGGGGCCACCGGTGCGGGGAACCGGGCCACGCTGCTACTGCGCTACCGGATCGAAAATCTGGGTCTTGAACGGCTACCGGGACGGCTTTTTGTGGCCATTCGGCCCTTTCAGGTCACGCCACCCTGGCAGGCCTTCCGGGGTTTGGGAGGCATCAGCCCGATCCACACCCTGGCCTATCGGGATGGTGTGGTGTGGGTCAATGGCGAGCCAGGCGGTGGAAAACCCGTCATACCCCTGGATGCCGTGCCATTTGGCGCGGCCGCCTTTGACCAGGGGGGCGTCATTGAGGCCCTGCGACAGGGCGA
>JBAXSA010000164.1:0-6441 GCA_037130945.1 Pseudomonadota bacterium
TCGACACACCATCGCAGACTACTTCCCTCCTTGTTCAACCCGGCCTGCTCTCAGATGCATGGGCAAGCAAGGAGGGCAGCCAGATTGTGCCCGACGTTTGATAACTGCTGCCTAGAGCCTAACAGGCGATGACGCTCTGAATCGCTGGTCACACCTCTAGAAATAGATTTTTTGCGGCCACCAGCGTAAAGTTGCGCAGGCAGGCACTGCGGGGAGCCCAGGAAATGAGTACTCAGGCCATCAGATTACAGAGTTCACGCTTCGCTTTGTACGGCTTTACACTGGTGGCCTTTTTCGCATGCGTAACATCATGATTCATTAGTGATTAGTGATTAATAAGTCTCTCAAAATTCAAAAGTTGTGGCGTGCGCGCTATGCTTCCCTGGAAATGCCAGAACCCTTGCGAAGGATCAATCATGAGTTTGTTTTTTCTAGTGTGTTCTCGCTTCTGTTTGCTTGTCATCCTTCTGGCGGCGATGCCCCCCCTGGCCGCCAACCCCTGGGCCCTTCAAGAGACCCCCAGTAGCGGCTTGGCCCAGAGCCTAGGCGGCTACACGGCGGGTTGTCTGGCGGGTGCCGGGTCGCTGCCATTGACTGGCGAGGGCTATCAGGTGATGCGGCCGAGCCGTCATCGCTACTTTGGCCATCCCCAATTGCTGGCCTATCTGCGCAGTTTGGGCCAGGCGGTAGCCCAGGGGGGGCTTGGGCGCATGCTGGTGGGCGATCTGTCCCAGCCTCGGGGTGGGCCCATGCCCAGCGGCCATCAGAGCCATCAGGTCGGGCTTGACGCGGACATCTGGTTTCGCCTGTTGCCGGGGGCGTCGGCCCCGCTGTCCGGGGTGCAGGTGGAGCAAGATCCGATGCAGCCAGTGGCCCAGATCAGCACCGGCCAACTGGATCCCGGTCGCTGGTCGCCACGCCTGGAGCGGCTTTTGGAACTGGCCGCGCAAACCCCTGGGGTGGAGCGAATCTTCGTCAATCCCATCATCAAGCGTGCGCTGTGCCAAAAAGATCCCCGTAGGCTCTGGCTCGGTCGGTTGCGTCCCTGGTGGGGGCACGACGCCCATTTTCACGTCCGCCTGGCCTGCCCCGCTGGGAATCTGGCGTGCCGTGGCCAGGCTCCCAGTTCGCCGGGGCCGGGGTGTGATGAAGACCTGGCCGGTTGGGTGAAGACGATCCAGACCGCAGCGACTCATCCCAAAAAACCGATGTCGCCTCGGGCCGAACCCGACCTGCCGGGCGAATGTCAGACGGTGCTGGCGGCTGCCCCGGCGTTATCCTCGCTAGCCACCACAGCCCAGCATCCTGTTGCCTCCCCGCATCGCCAGGCATGGTAATCTGGATGCTTGATTCTTGATTCTTAAATTATTACAGAACACTGGAGATCTCCCCCATGAATCAACCCAACCCTGGTCAGCGTGGTAACGTCTGGCTGATTGTTCTCCTGGTGATAGGTGTCCTGGCGGAGGGTGGTTTGCTCTGGAAGCAACACACGAACTATGCCGACATTCTGCAAAAGGCCCAGTTGCAAACCAGTGAGATGTCGCGCCAGTTGAACGATGCCAACGAGCATTTTCGAGCCCAACAGACCCAGCAGGCGCGTCTTGAGGAACAACTCGCAGCCCAAACTGGCGCGCGCACCCGGGACGATGGGGATCTGCAAGCGCTGCGGGAGGAGTTTAAGACCCTCATCGGCAGCACCACGGAGATTCGTGCTGATCGGGATCGCCTCCAGGGCGAGCTGGCCGCCACCAAAACCCAAGCTGAACAGTGGAATGGTGAACTGGGGGTTCTGCGCCAGGAGTACACGCAATTGGACGCCAAATTCCAGCACCTGCAGCACGACCTCGAGATAACGGGGCAGGAGCGGGCTGCCAAGACTCGCGATTGGCAGCAGGTGGTGACTGAACTGGGTGAGACGCGGCAGACCCTGACTCAACAACAGGCCGAACAGGAAAAACTCACCCGGAAATTTGAAGAAGCCCGGGCCCTGCTACAGCCCAATGAAATGCTGGCCCGTTTCGATCAGACCAGCGCGGCCCGGGATCTGGCCGAGACAGCCCTGGCCAGCACTCGGAATGAACTGGCTATGCGGGTGAAGGAACTCAAGACCCTGCAAACCGAACGGGATGCCCTGTCTGGCGAGCGCGATGGCCTGGCCAAACAGCTTGCCGAGACCCAGCAAACCCTGTCACAACGCCAAGCCGAACTGGCCAGGGAGCAGTCTGCCCACCAAAAGGCTAGCGAAGAGTTGGCCACCCGGAGCGGTGAACGCGACCGTTTGGCCGCCGCCCTGGCCGCAGAGCAGGCGGCACTCGCGGAGACCCGTCAGACGCTGAATGAATCCAGGAATCAGGCCGCTCTGCTGGATAAAACCCTGACCGAGACCCGCCAAGCTCTGACCGGGCAAGAACAGACCGCACAGAATCTACAAGGCCAGCTTGAGGCGTTGAACCAGACTTTGGCTCAGACCCGCCAGACACTGACGGATCGGGAGCAAGGCCTGCAACAGAGCCAGGAACAGAAGGTCGGACTGGAAAAACAGCTAACCGGGATCCAGCAGACCCTGGCCGGGAAGGAAAAAACCTGGGCCGAGGTCAAACAGCAGGCATTGGCCCTCGAACAACAACTGCAACAGGCCACGACGGGCCTTGCCGAACGCGACGAGACCCTGACCAGACAACGGGACAAGGGTCAGGCTCTGGAGCAGGCTCTGGCCGAGGCCAAGCAGCAGGCCGCCGAGTCGCAATCTCAGCGCGCCACCCTGGAAGCTACGGCTACCCGTGACCAAGAGGCCTTCGCGGCGGAACGCCAGGCCCTGGAAAAGCAGTTGGCAGAACGCGACGCCCAGTTGTCTAGCCATCAGAGCGGGGCGTCCATTAGCCTCATCAAGCTCCCGCTGGCCTCGCTGTTCCGTGGCCATTCGCCTTTTCTGAGTAGCGAGGGTCAAAAGCGCCTGACCGAGGTGGCCAAGCTGCTGAATGAACAGCCGGATCGTCAGATTCGGGTGGAAGGCCACGACGATACCCGGGTCGCGGGATACCCCAGTGTTTGGGAGCTGTCCGCCGCCAAGGCCGCTGCGGCATTGCGCCATCTTGTCCGCGAAGGTCAGGTGGCACCCCAGCGGCTCGCCGCCGTGGGCTTTGGCGACAGCCGACCGGCTACCCCGGGTACCACCCCGGAAGCGCGAGCCGCCAACCGTCGGCTGGAGATTGTACTGCTGCCCAAGGATTACGGCCAGAGTGTGCAGGAACTGCCGGTACCGGCCGCCGCTGCCGCGCCAACAGCCCGGAAAAAGGCCGGGTAACCCAAGTTTAGGCCTCGCCCTTCAGGGCGAACCGGATGTTCCTGTATCCCGGTATCCGCTACCTGCACCTCGTGACGGTGGCCGTGACGGCGGGTTTATTTTGGCTGCGCGTTTACCGGGCCCTGTCCGGCTCACCCGGGCACCAGGCCCGGTGGCTTCGCATCTTGCCCCACGTCAACGATACCCTTCTGTTGGCGACGGGGGCGACCCTGGTGATCCTGAGTGGTCAGTATCCCTTCGAGACGCCCTGGACCACGGCCAAGCTGATGGCCGTGATCCTTTACATTCTGCTGGGGATGTGGCTGCTCCGGTTCGCCCGGACACCGGTCGAGCGGAGCCTGGCCGCCTGGGCCACCGGCCTGGTTTTTGTCTATATCCTGAGCGTGGCGCTGACCCGTCAGCCCTGGCCGGTGACCCTGACCTCTGTTTGGTAGCCCGCAACCGGCTAGGTATAATCGCTCGGGCGCCGGGCTTAGGGCGGTCGCCATCCTTGAGATATCTCCCTTTGAGGTCAACTGAGGGCAACGCATGAAAGCCTTGGGTATTGTCTGGAACGGTTTGCGCCATCTCTATCATCGGATTGTGCAGTGGCCGTTCGCGGGAGCCTGGGTGCAACGGGTTGGCGATGCCCTGTATCCACCGCTGGCCCGCTGGTGGCAACTGCGCGGCTGGCTGAACCGGGACGTCCCGCGCCGCCCCGCCGAGGCGATTCAGACGGCATTGCCGTCACTCAACCCGCTGACAAACGCCTCCGATGCGCCGCTCCCGCCCAGGGTGCAGGTGTTTTATCAGGCGCTTCAGGCCAGTTTTGCAAGACATCACCCCTGATGCGTATCGTGCTGGATCTACAGGGGGCGCAAACAAATGCCTCGCGCCATCGCGGAATTGGCCGCTACAGCCTGGCCATGGCCCAGGCCATCCTGCGCCATCGCGGCGAGCATGAGGTGCTGATCGCCCTGAGCGGGCTCTTTCCCGATACCATTGAGCCCCTCCGGGCCGCCTTTGATGGCCTGCTACCACAGGACAACATTCGTATCTGGCAGGCTCCCGGCCCCGTAAGTCAGCAGGATCCCCAGCACGACGGCCAGCGCCGGACGGCGGAGTGTCTCCGCGAGGCCTTTCTGGCCGGTTTGCGGCCGGACATGGTGCATCTCTCCAGCCTGTTCGAGGGGTTTGTGGACGATGCCGTGACCAGCGTGGGTGGTTTCACGCGGGCCTTTCCGACCGCCGTCACCCTCTACGACCTGATTCCCCTGATTTACCGTCGGTCGTATCTACAGGATCCGCGCTTCGAAGAGTGGTACGAAGGCAAGCTCGGCCACTTGCGCCGCGCCCAATTGTGGCTGGCGATCTCCGAATCGTCGCGCCAGGAAGGGATCCGTTGTCTGAACCTGCCGGCGGCGGCGGTTGTCAATGTGTCCACCGATGCCTCGGCGTATTTTCAGAAGATCCCCCTGGATGAGCAGGCCGCGTCTGACCTCAGACAGCGCCACGGCCTGTCACGGCCGTTCGTGATGTACACAGGCGGCATCGACCCTCGCAAGAACCTCGAAGGTTTGATCCGTGCCTATGCCCGGTTGCCTTCGGCGGTGCGCCGCGCCCATCAGCTGGCCATCGTCTGCGAGGCGGGATCTGGCGAACGCGGGCGGCTAGAGGCGCTGGCCCGGCAACAGGGGCTGGCGCATGACGAGCTGGTACTCACGGGTTTTGTCACGGAAGCCGACCTGCTGGCTCTTTATAACCTTTGCCGGTTGTTTGTCTTTCCCTCCTGGCATGAGGGCTTTGGTCTGCCAGCGCTCGAAGCCATGCGCTGCGGCGCGCCGGTGATTGCCGCCAACACTTCCAGTTTGCCCGAGGTCATCGGCTGGGAGGAAGCCCTGTTCGACTCGCGTTCGGAGCCGTCGATGGCGGCCAAGATCGCTCAGGCGTTGACCGACGAGACCTTTCGCGCCGAGTTGAGCCGCCAAGGCCTGCAACAGGCCCGGCGGTTTTCCTGGGACGAGAGCGCGCAACGCGCCCTGGCGGCCTTCGCTCAGTGCCACGCCGGGTGCCAGGGGGTCTTGAAAACGCCGGTTTCCCGGCCGGCGCGCCGGCCCATTCTGGCCTACGTTTCCCCCCTGCCGCCCGAGCATAGCGGCATCGCCGACTATAGCGCCGAATTGCTGCCAGAATTGGCGCGTCACTACGACATCGAAGCCGTGGTGGCTCAGGAGCAGGTCAGCGATGCCGTGGCACGCGCCAACTGCACGCTGCGCACACCCAACTGGTTGCTGGCCAATGCCCGCCGGGTGGATCGCGTGATCTATCACTTTGGCAACTCGGGTTTTCATGACTACATGCTCGGATTGTTGCCGAAAGTGCCGGGTGTTGTGGTTTTGCATGACTTTTTTTTGAGCGGTTTGTATGCGTATCGCCAGTGGCGAAGTGCCGATCCCTGGCCCTGGCGGCGGGAATTGCTACATGCGCATGGCTATGCGGCCTTGCGGGATCACTTCACCACAGAGATCCCCGAGGTGGAGCGACGGTATCCTGCCAATCTTACGGTTTTGCAGCAGGCCCAGGGGGTTATCGTCCACTCGGAGCATTCGCGGGTTCTGGCGTGCCAGTGGCATGGCGAGGGTTTTTCACACGATTGGGCGGTGATTCCGCATTTGCGCGTACTGCATACTGGGATGGATCGTGCCGAATCCCGCCAGCAATTGGGTTTGAAGGCGGATGATTTTGTGGTGTGCAGTGTCGGCATCCTGGCACCGACCAAGCTCAACCACCGCCTGCTGGCGGCTTGGCTGGGTTCGGCCCTGGCGCGGGACAAGCGGTGCGTGCTGGTGTTCGTCGGCCAGAATCACAGCGGTGTCTATGGGCAGCGCCTGCTGGACACCCTGGCTGCCAGCGGTCTGGCGGATCGCATCCGCATCACCGGCTGGGCGGATACTCACACCTTCCGCCGCTATCTTGCGGCGGCGGATGTCGCGGTACAGCTGCGCACCTGGTCGAGAGGAGAAAGCTCGGGAACGGTACTCGACACTATGGCTCAAGGTCTACCCACCCTCGTGAATGCCCATGGATCCATGGCGGAATTACCGGGCGACGCGGTGTGGTGTCTTCCCGACGAATTCACCGATGCCCAACTCGCC